>DASQCM010000137.1:0-9825 GCA_035634675.1 Gaiellaceae bacterium | reverse complement strand
CTTCGGTCTCGAGTGGCTCTGCGAGGAGCATCCGGACGCGGTTCGCTGCGACTACGCGATCAACGAGGGCGGCGGCGAACGGATCGAGCTCGTGGACGGCACGCCCATCTACGAGGCGACCGTCGCAGAGAAGATGACCGCACCGTTCCGCCTGCGCGTGCTCGGCCGCTCGGGCCATGCCTCGATGCCCGGCATCGCCGACAACGCGCTCGTCAAGGCCGCGCGCCTGATCGAGCGGCTCGCTGCGTTCCGGCCGGAGCCGCAGCTCCAGCCCGAGGTGGAGGCCTTCCTCCGCGTCGTCCTCGGCGAGGTTCCGCCGGCAAACGAGGCGGTCGAGCGGACACGAGCGGTTTCTCCAGCGGCCGCCGACGGCGTCGAGGCGCTGCTCACTGCCACTTTCTCCCCGACGATCGTCTCCGCCTCGGTCAAGCGGAATGTCATCCCGGCGGTCTGTGAGCTCGAGGTCGACTGCCGGCTGCTGCCGGGCCAGCATCCGGAACACGTCGAGCCGTTGATCCGCGCCGTGCTGGGCGGCGACGTGGACTACGAGCTGGAGTGGATCGAGGCGCGCGGAGGCACGCGCTCGCAGCTCGACACCCCGCTCTGGAGGGCGCTCGAGGAGTTCGTCGCCGAGGCGGAGCCGGGCGCGCGGGCCGCGCCGCTCACCTGCCCCGGCTTCACCGACAGCCACTGGCTGCGCGAGTCGTTCGGCACGGTCGCCTACGGCTTCTTCCCTGCGACCGGCGAGCTGCCGCCCGAGGTCGCGGCGTCGCTCGTGCATTCCGCGGACGAGCGGATCCCCGTCTCGGATCTCGAGCTCGGCGTGCGCTGGCTGCGACACGCCGCCCGCGCTGTACTGGGCTAGCGCCACTACGCTAAGACGCGATGGGCAAGAAGCACAAGGAGAAGGTCCGGCTCGGCGGCATGGCGCTCCCGAACGGGGTGCTCGTGCACGGGCCCAACGCGTGGGCGTGCGCGATCCGCAACGAGGAGGGGCGGATCGAGGTTGCGTCGGCGAAGAAGCGGTTCCGCGCGACGCGGGTGAACAGCCCCTTCCTGCGCGGCCCCCTCCGGCTGGCCGAGGCGCTCGCGCTGCTTCCGCAGCTGAAGGCGAAGCTGCCCGCGGCCGAGCTGCCCATGGAGAATCCCCGCACCGTCGTCTCGATGCTTGCCGCGGCGACGTTCGTTCGCGGTCTGCGCGAGTCGAAGCTGAGCCCGTTTGTGCGGGAGCTTCTCTCCGCGGTCGTGTCCATCACGCCGGCGGTGCTGACGCTGCGCTCCGGCGAGCTCGCCGCGTATCACGGCGCCGAGCACATCTCGATCGGCACCTACGAGCACGGGAAGCGCGCCACGAAGGAGCACGAGCGCTGCGGAGGACATCTCGTCGGGCCGCTCGTGGTCACCTCGGCGGTCGGCAACTCCCTCGCTGCTCTGGCGCCCGAGCACCGGCGGCGCCAGGCGCAGGCGGTCGCGCAGCTCGGCGCGATCGCCGCCGCCACCGAGCTCTTCGGCTGGATGACGCGGCACCCGTCGCACCCGCTCGCTCAGGCGCTCTCGAAGCCGGGTCACGAGCTCCAGCACCGGTTCTCGACCGCCGAGCCGACGGCGGCGCAGCTCGAGGTGGCCGAGGCCGCGCTGGCCGCGTGCCTCAAGCTCGAGCATGAGCTCGCCGCGTAGACAGCGCCTCTCACCCGAGGTCTTCGACCTCCCCGTGGAAGAGCTCCGCGCCGGCTGGTACACGGACGCCTACTTCAACCACGCCAGAGCGACGCTCCTCGCGGACGGCCGGCACCCGAATGTCGTCATGCAGGTCTTCCAGAAGAACCATGCGTGGCTAGGTGGCACGGACGAGGCGATCGCCATCCTCCGGCTCTGTGCCGACGAGCCGGACGGGCTGACGATCCGGGCCCTTCACGACGGCGACCGGATCGAGCCGTGGGAGACCGTGCTGACGATCGAGGGCGACTACACGACGTTCGCGCATCTCGAGACCGTCTACCTCGGGGCGCTGGCGCGGCGGACGCTGATCACGACGAACGTCGTGCGCGTGCTCGAAGCGGCGAACGGCAAGCCGATCATCTTCATGCCGGCGCGCCACGATCACCAGCGCGTCCAGGCCGGCGACGGCTATGCCGCGTACGTCGCGGGACAGGTCACAGGCCGCGAGATCGGCGTCACGAGCGACGCGCAGGCGTCATGGTGGGGCGGCCGCGGGATCGGCACCGTGCCGCACTCGCTGATCGCCGCGTACGACGGCGACACGGTGCTCGCGGCAAGGAAGTTCGCGGAGTGGGCGCCGCCGGAGATGTCTGTGACCGTCCTCGTCGACTTCGAGAACGACTCCGTGCGAACGGCGCTTGAGGTCGCGGAGGCGCTCGGCGAGCGGCTCTGGGGCATCCGGCTCGACACGGCCGAGACACTCGTCGACAGGTCGCTCTGGGAGGAGCTGGGGGACTTCACGCCGACCGGAGTGAACGAGCATCTTGTTCGCAAGGTGCGGGACGCCCTCGACTCCGCCGGCTTCGGCCACGTACGGATCGTCGCCTCGGGTGGCTTCACGGTGGAGAAGATCCGCGCCTTCGAGGAGCACGGGGTGGCGGTCGACGCCTACGGCGTCGGCTCGTCGCTGATCCGCGGCGCGAACGACTTCACCGCCGACGTCGTCCTCACGGACGGGCGGCCCTCTGCCAAGTTCGGTCGGCGCTTCCGGGACAATCCGCGGCTCGAGGTCGCGGTCTAGAGGCGCCTCTCGCGCGTACCCTGGGTCGATGCCGCTTGCGTCCTACATCACCGTCCGCGCCTGAGCGTACGACCACGCCGAGCGTGTCTCGGCGGCGCTCAGAGAGCAGGAGCTCCTGAATCAGCTCCGTGACTCCGCTTCCGTAGCCGAGCAGCCCAGTCGGCGGCGTGTGTGGCGGCTAGGTTTGCGAAGGAGTCCCGAGGTGCTGCAGCCAGTCGGGATCCCACAGGCGGAAACCGCCAAGGAACGCGTTCTGGTTGTCGCCGAGCCGGCAGCCCGGCGGTAGCTCGTCGAGCTCTTCGGCGCTCCCGCCCCCGAGCACGACGTAGTCCGGCTCCATCGCGGCGGCGAGCTGCTGGACCGTCTCGAACACGGCTTCCGTCCACTTCTTCTTGCCGTACTTCTCGAGCGCGTGCTCGCTCACGTAGTCCTCGAACGTTTTCTTGCGGAACGGGAGGTGGCCCAGCTCCAGCGGCTCGATGACTCCGTCCGTGATCATCGTCGAGCCGAGTCCGGTGCCGAGGCCGAGAAAGAGCATGCGGCCTCCCTCATAGCTGCCGACCGCCTGCATCGTCGCGTCGTTGACGACCTTCGTCGGCTTGCCGAGCGCCCCTTCGAAGTCGAACCCGACCCAGCCCTCGCCGAGGTTGACGGGCTCGGCTACCACCTTGCCCCCGCGGACCGGGGTCGGGATTCCCACCGAGGCGACGTCCCACGACCAGCCGTCGACCGCCTTCAGAACTCCGGCCACCATCTGCTCCGCGGTCAGCTCCGGTCCGGACTTGAACCGACGCCGCTCGCTCTCCTTCGACGTCAGCGCCTTGACGTGCGAGCCGCCGACGTCGACGGCGAGGACAACCCGTTCCTCTGCCACGGGCGTGTCTTAGCATCCGTGACGGCATGGCGGTTCAAGTTTCGGTCGTCGGCAGCGGCGCCGAGCACGAGGAGCGGGCCGAGGCGGTCGGGCGTCTGCTCGCGGAACGGGGCGCGACGGTCGTGACCGGCGGGCTCGGCGAGGTGATGGCCGCAGCCTCCCGAGGCGCCAAGGGTGCGGGCGGGACGACGATCGGGATCCTCCCCGGCGAGACGCGCGCCGGCGCCAACCCGTGGCTCGACCACGTTGTGATCAGCGGGATCGGGCACGCCCGCAACCTCGCCGTCGTCGCCTCGGGAGACGCCGTGATCGCCGTGGGTGGGCGCTACGGCACGCTTGCCGAGATCGGCTTCGCGCTCACGCTCGAGCGGCCGGTCGTCGTCCTCGAGCCGGGGTGGGAGGTCGAAGGGACGCACCGGGCGGCGACACCCGAGGAGGCTGTCGAGTTTGCGCTCGCGGCTGCGCGGCCAAGGAGCTGATGTGACCCACGTGCTCCTTCTCAACATCGTCTTCTTCATCCCGGCGACCTGCGGAGCGAGCGCATTCGCGCTCTTCATCTACCGGTTCCTCGAGAGCAATCCGCCGTCGCTGCCGTCGGCCGGGCCCGACGACCTCGCGCTCTCGGCCTAGGCCACAGCGTGACGTGCCCGGAAGCTGCGCGCCTTCTCGCGGTTGCCGCAGACTTCCATCGAGCACCACGCGCGTGAGCGGTTGCGCGACTTGTCGTAGAACGCGACCCGGCAGTTCTCGTCGCGGCAGCCCTTCAGCCGCTTCCATTCGTCGGTCGGCGCGAGCTCCGCGACCGCAGCGACGACGCGCCCGATCGCGGCGCGGGTGCCGTCGCACTCGGGCGCGAGCAGCGGGCGGCCGTTCTCGAACCGGACCGTGAGCTGCGCTTTGCGGCCGGCGTCCTCGAGTGTCTTCGAAGCCGCCGCGGCGTCGGCCTCGATTCCGTTGTTCGCCAGGAGCAACTCCCGGATTGCCTCCCGCACCGCCACGGCGTCGGTCAGCTCGTCGTCGGTCGGCTCGACAAGATCGTGGACAAGACCTTGCTCCGAAAACCACAGCGCCAGCTCGCCGGGCGACGAGATCCGGTCGATGCCGGTCTCGAGATCGAGCGTGTTGACGTAGTCGCGCACGAGGTCCAGCTGCGTATGTAAATCAGTAACCATTGTCCTTGCGTCAGAGGTTACGTAACTGGTATTCTGCTGACAGTGGTTAGCGTAGCACGACGAGAGAAGAAGGAGGCGTCATGCATCCGGAAATCAGTCGTTTGATCGCCCTCGACCGGGTGGTCGGCTTCCGCCGCGAGGCGGAGCGCTACCGCCGGGTGCGGGCGGCTTCCCTCCATCCGTCGCAGGCGGTGCGGACGGCGATCCAGCTGCGGCTGAGCGCCTGCCGCGAGGAGCTCGAGCGCCTGGCGGCGTTGAGCGAGCGGCCGCTGCAGGACGGGGACTGGCTCGTCGCCGACCTCGACGGCGTTCCGGTCGCCGCGGTCTCGATCGAGGACGGAACCACCGTGTACGACCCGTTCCGCCCGACCTCACAGGCCGTGTCGCTCCTACGGCTCCGGCGCAAGCAGGTTCTGGCGACGGCGTAGGAAGGCGCGCTCGACCTCGCTCGGAGCGAGGGCGAACGCGCGCTCGTACTCGGTGGAGGACGGCTGTCCGAGCCGGCGCAGCAGGTCGGCTCGGGCCGAGTGGTAGAGGTAGTAGTCGTCGAGGCCTGCGATCCGGTCGAGCAGCTCGAGCCCGGCCGCCGGCCCCTCGGCCATTGCCACGGCGACCGCGCGGTTGAGCTCCACGACCGGCGAGGGAGCCAGTTCCGCAAGGCGTCCGTAAAGCAGGGCGATCTGCGGCCAGTCCGTCTCCTCCTCGAAGTGGAGGGACGCGATGGCCGCCTGCAGCTGGTTGGGCCCGGGCATTCGCAGTGCGAGAGCCCGCTCGAGCGCGCGGCGACCCTGCTCGATGTCGCTCGAGTCCCAGAGCGCTCGATCCTGGTCGGCGAGCAGGACGAGCTCGCCGTCTCCCGAGACACGGGCGTCACGCCGTGCGTCCTGCAGGAGCAGCAGTGCGTGCAGCCCGTGCGCCTCGGCCTCGTCCGGCATGAGCGTCGCGAGCACAGCCGCGAGCCGGATGGCCTCGCCGCACAGGTCGCGCCGCACCGGCGGCCCGTAGCCGGCGTTGAAGACGAGGTAGATCGTGGCGAGCACGACCCGCAGCCGCTCCGGCATGAGGTGCTCGGGCGGCACGCGCAGCGGGATGCCCGCGTCCCGAATCTTCCGCTTCGCGCGGACGAGCCGCTGGGCGAGAGTCGGCTCGGGGACGAGGAAGGCGCGGGCGATCTCGCGCGTGGTCAGGCCGCCCACGAGGCTCAGCGTCAGGGCGACCTGGGCCTCTGCGCCGAGCGCCGGGTGGCAGCACGCGAAGATCAGCTCGAGCCGCTCGTCGGGAATGGTCGTCTCCTCGTCGTCGGGGAGCTCCGCCGCGCGGGCGAGCAGCTCCGTCTTGCGCACGAGCGTCTGGTCGCGCCGGATCCGGTCGATCGCTCGGTTGCGGGCGGTCGCGACGATCCAGGCACCGGGATTGCGCGGGATTCCGTCGCGAGGCCACCGCTCCGCCGCCCGGACGAACGCGTCCTGCACCGCGTCCTCGGCGAGATCGAGGTCGCCGAGGACGCGGCCGAGGATCGCGATCGAGCGGGCCCGCTCGTCGCGGTATGTGCGGGCGAGCTCCTCTATGCGACCGTCTCGTAGTCGGTGACCACGGGGCGCACCTCGATCGTGCCGTACGCGGCCCCGGGGATCTTGGCGGCCCAGGCGAGTGCCTCGTCGAGCGACTCGACGTCGATCAGGTAGTAGCCGCCGAGCACCTCTTTTGTCTCGGCAAACGGTCCGTCGGTGGTCAGGGTCTCGCCGTCGCGAACCCGTACCGATGTCGCCGTCGAGGTGGGCTGGAGCGCGTCGCCCGCAACCATCTTGCCGGCTGCCTGGAGCTCCTCGGTGAACGCGAAGTACGCGCCCCCGATCTCCTGCTGCTGCTCGGGGCTGAGGTCCTGCCAGTCGCCCGAGTTGTAGATCAAGAGCATGTACTGCATGGGGTCCCTCCTTCGGGGATCGTTGACAACCGTACGACGAACGGGCTAGCCCGAATTCGACATCCTCGTGAGCAACGTCAGCGCACCGGCCTTGTCGAGGAACTCGTTGAGGTTGCCGCACTTGGGGCTCTGGACGCAAGAGGGGCATCCGCGCTCGCAGGGGCAGCCCTCGAGGAGCCTTACGGTGTCGGCGACCCAGCCCTCGAACTGCGCAAAGCCGCGCTGGGCGATCCCGACCCCGCCGGCGTGGCCGTCGTAGACGAAGACGGTCGGCGCGCCGGTGTCGAGGTGGTGGTTCGTCGAAAGGCCGCCGATGTCCCAGCGGTCGCACATGGCCCACAGCGGCAGGAGCGCGATGAGCGAGTGCTCGGCCGCGTGGAGGGACGAGAGGAGGAGTGGCATCGCCTCCAGCCCCTCGAGCTGGTGCGGCCGCGGCACAAACCAGACCGCCTCGGTGTCGAACGTCGTCGGCGGCAGGTCGAGCGGGACGGTGTCGAGCGTCGAGCCGTCCGCGACCGCTTTCTTCTGGTACGCGACCACCTGCTCGGTCACCGAGACGCGGCCGAACGAGAGCTCGAGCCCGAGTCGGCGCTCGACGCGCAGCGGCTCCTCGATCGCCGTCGTCGTCTCCTTCTTCGCCTGCGTGTACCAGTCGCCGTCGAACGGCTCCACCAGCGCCCGGCGGGCGTGGAGGTCGAGCTCGCGCACGACGTATTGCCGGCCGAGGTGGAGGTAGACCGCGCCCTCGTGAACGGTGGAGTAGGCGCGCTCCCGCTCGGCGAGGCCCAGCACGTCGCCGGTCGACGCGTCGACGACGAGGAACGCGTCCGGCGACGTGGAGCGGAGCGGGATGCGCGGGGCGGGTGCGTCCCTGCCGGCCCAGACCCAGCCGCGCGGCGTATGGCGCAGCTCGGGAACGTGCGGGGCGCGCTCGAGAGCCTCTGGGCCGAGCGTCGCGGTGTCGGTCTCGTCGACCGGCGCCTCGAACGCCGCCGCCGCGACGTGCCCGTCGAGAACGCGCGGGTTGGCGTGATCGAGGATCGCCGCCTCCACCCGCCGCTCGAGTAGCGCCGGCGGCTCGCGCATGAAGTACTGATCGAGCGCGTCCTCCGAGGCGACGAGGATCGCCAGGCCGTGGCCGCGGCGGCCCGCGCGTCCCCACTGCTGGCGAAGGCTCGCCACGGTGCCGGGGAAGCCGACCGAGATGGCGCAGTCGAGATCGCCGATGTCGATTCCGAGCTCGAGCGCGTCGGTGGACGTCACGCCGAGCAGCTCTCCCTCGACGAGCCGCCGCTCGAGCTCGCGCCGCTGCTGCGGCGTGTAGCCGGCGCGGTACGGGGCGAGTCGCGCTGCCGTCGCCGAGTCGAGCCGGTCGCAGGCGAAACGGTGGATCAGCTCGGCCGACTTGCGGCTCTTGGCGAAGCAGATCGTCCGGAGCCCACGTCCTGCCAGCGCCGCGAGCAGCCGCGACGCCTCGCCGAGCGCGCTCGCCCGTAGCCCGAGCTCGGCGTCGAGGAGCGGCGGATTCCAGAGGGCGACCGTCCGCTCGGCGCGTGGCGCCGCGTCGTCCTCGACAGTCGTCGCGTCCTCGCCCGTGAGGGCCCGCGCCAGCTCGCCGGGGTTCGCGATCGTCGCCGACGCAAGGAGGAACTGCGGCTCGGCGCCGTAGATCCGGGCAAGCCGGCGGAGGCGCCGCAGGACGTTCCCCACGTGCGAGCCGAAGACGCCGCGGTAGACGTGCGCCTCGTCGACGACGACGAAGCGGAGGTTGTGGAGGAAGTCCCCCCACAGGTCGTGGCGCGGCAGGACGCCGACATGGAGCATGTCCGGGTTCGTGAGCACGAGGTTCGCCCAGCCGCGGATCTGCCGCCTCCGCTCGGTCGGCGTGTCGCCGTCGTAGATTGCTGCGCGGAGGCCGGGGACGCCGAGCTCTGCGAGCGAGCGCGCCTGGTCCTGTGAGAGCGCCTTCGTTGGATAGAGGTAGAGGGCGCGTGCGTGCCGGTCGGCGGAGAGCGCGTCGAGCACCGGGAGGTTGAAGGCGAGCGTCTTGCCCGAGGCGGTGCCGGTGGTGACGATGACGTTGCCGCCGGTTCGCGCCGCGGCGTAGGCCTCGGCCTGGTGCGCGTAGAGCTCTTCGATGCCACGGCGCGCGAGTGCCTCGCTCAGCGCCGGCTGGAGCTGCTCGGGAAGCGGCGCGGTTCGCGCCTCGCGCGCAGGCTCGGTCGCCAGGTGCGCGAGCTCGTCCCCCACGAGGAGGTCGTCCCAGAAGGCGGTGGTCGTCACCCCACCATTGAAGCGGGCTAGCCCTCGCTGAACAGTGTCAGCTGCAACCCGTCCGGCGTTAGGAGGCGCGCGTTGCGGCCGCCCCACGGTGGGACGACTGGCTCGGCGACCGCCTCCGCTCCCGCTGCCACGAGCCGCTGGACTGCTCCGTCGAGGTCGGTCACCTCGACTGCGAGGCGCACGGGGCCTGAAACGCGTTGTCCCGCCTCGATCCGGTCGACGCTCTCCGCCTGGTGCTCGTCGAACAGCTCGATTGTCGCGCGGCCTCCGTCCAGCAGGATCACGCGGCCGTCGTCACCGCTCCAGTCCGCGAGCTGCTCGAGTCCGAGCGTGTCGCGGTAGAAGGCGACCGCCTCGTCGAAGTCCGGCACGGTCAGCACTACACGGAACTCCATGCGGCTCCTAACGACGTTCCCGCACGGATCCATCCGGCTCGACGACGAGCACCCTCGCCGCGTCGATACCGGTCAGGTCCATACCGGCGGCAGCCACGACCGCGTCGAACCGGCCCTCTGGTCTCTCGACCACCGTCCCGGCACGCGCTTCGGCGCGGTCCCGGAACGCGGGATCCGGCTCGACGACGACCATCTCCCAACCCGCGAGCTCGAGGGGCGCGGCGTGGATCCCCGCGAAGCCGAGCTCCAGCAAGCGGCCCGGGCCTTCGCCGAGCAGGTCGATGATCCGCGGCGTCGCGGTCGTAGCGAGGGCCGGCGGAAGCCGCTTCACCGACGCCAGCGGAACCCGAGGCCGAACGGGTACTCGCGCTCGACGGGCTCCTCGACGCGCTCGAGCCTCAGGCCGGCGTCGAGGAACGTCTGCAGGAACAGCCCGA
>DASQCM010000136.1:0-2564 GCA_035634675.1 Gaiellaceae bacterium | reverse complement strand
GGGCTCGGGTTCACGCTCGGCGGCCTGGTCTTCGGCCGCTGGCGCGGCCGCACGAGCTGAGCTA
Organism: Gaiellaceae bacterium; assembly: GCA_035634675.1. Classification (GTDB taxonomy): domain Bacteria; phylum Actinomycetota; class Thermoleophilia; order Gaiellales; family Gaiellaceae; genus Palsa-739. Next base: position 2,500 of record DASQCM010000136.1, on the reverse strand, counting down.
GCGCTTCGCTTCTCCCGTTCCCGCGAAGAGCACGGCGGGCGCGTCCTCCTGGGCCGGGTCGCGGTCGTGGATCACGACGTCGACGAGCGTCGCCGCTATCGCCGCGATCGGGATCGCAAGCAGTACCCACACGGGGCCAAGCAGGTAGCCGATCGCGACGACCGAGACGAGCACCACGAGCGGAGGGAGCCCGACGGTGTGCCCCATGACGCGAGGCGCGATGACGTAGTCCTCGAGCTGGCGCAGGACGAGCACTGCGATTCCAGCCCCGAGCGCGACTGCCCAGCTCACGGTCAGTCCGGCTCCGACGGCGACCGCGCCCGCGGCGAGCGGCCCGACGATCGGCACGAGCTCGACGACGCCTGCGCCCGACCCGATCAGCAGCCAGTACGGCAGGCCGTCGAGCCAGAACGCGAACGAGAGGAGAGTGGCAACGATCAAGACGAGCAGGAACTGGCCCCGCACGAAGGCGCCGAGCTTCTTGTCGATCAAGACCCACGTGTCGCGCGTCACCCGCCGGTGCCGGCGCGGCACCATGGACTGCACGAGCGCGATGGTCCCGTCGCGATCGAAGATCCAATACGCGCCGACGGCGAACATGAACAGGATCCCGATCAGGATCTCGAACAGCGTCTTCGTCACGGTGATCGCGGGGTGGAGAAGGCTCGCTCCCGAGGGCAGCTGCCGCAGCCGCTTGTCGAGCGCGCTCAGGATGTCGTGCCGGATCCCGTGCGAGTGCGTGGCGGCGCGGTGGAGCTCGGCCTGCGAGGTCGGCACGTGGCCGATCGCGTGGTCGACCTGCGTGATCGCGACGGGGACGACGAGGTAGAGGAAGAGCCCGACCGCGGCAAGGAACCCGAGGTAGTGGACGATCACGCCGACGCTGCGCGGCACGTGCGCGCGGCGATGTAGCCACTCGACGCTCGGCCGCATCGCCGAGGCGATCACGAAGCCGAGGAAGAGCAGCGCGATGACGATCCGGATCTTCCAGAGCGCCAGCGCAACGATCACGATTGCAAGGACGACGAGCGTGACGGTCGCCGCCCTGCGTGCGGTTTCACCTAGTTCCACAGGGATTCCCCGGTGCAACCAGAAACAAGCCGCCGTGGATACGCCGCGGCTCGAGGTACACCGGCACGGGATTGCGCTCGCCCGGCCGCTCGTGCGGGCACTCGTGCTGGCGCTTGCCGGCGGCGCGTGCTTCCTCGCGCCGTGGGTCGCCACCGCCGCCCTGGGGGCGGCACTGCTCGCGATCGCGGCCGTGATCGCCGTGCTGGGAGTCGCCCGCTGGGACCGGACGCACCTCGTGGTCACCGGCAGCGCGTTCGTGGTCGAGCACGGGTTCCTCCGCCGCAGCAGCGCATCGGTCGCGTTCGCGGGGACGGTGTTCGAGATCGAGCGCCCGCTGCTCGGCCGCCTCCTCGGCTACGGCACGGTCGTCGCCGGCGACCTCGAGGTCGACTGCGTGCCGCGACGGGTGGCCTGCCTGCTCCAACAGCGCCGCTAGCCTGGACACGAACGTCCGTTCGGCCAGTAGAATGGCTTTCACATGGCTGCCGACGAGCTTGTCGTACACGGCGCCCGCGAGCACAACCTGAAGGACATCACCGTCCGCCTGCCGCGGAACCGCCTCATCTGCATCACCGGGCTGTCCGGCTCCGGCAAGTCCTCGCTCGCCTTCGACACGATCTACGCGGAGGGCCAGCGACGCTACGTCGAGTCGCTTTCCGCGTACGCGCGTCAGTTCCTCCAGATGATGGAGAAGCCGGACGTCGACCACATCGACGGCCTCAGCCCGGCTATTTCCATCGATCAGAAGACGACCTCTAGAAACCCGCGGTCGACCGTCGGCACCGTGACCGAGATTTACGACTATCTGCGCCTCCTCTACGCGCGCGTCGGACGGCCGCACTGCCCGATCTGTGGCAAGCCGATCGCGGGGCAGAGCCTCGACGCGATCGTCGACCAGGTGCTGAAGCTCGAGGAGGGAACCCGCTTCACCGTCAACGCGCCGATCGTCCGCGATCGCAAGGGCGAGTACAGGAACGAGTTCGAAGACCTGATGCGGGACGGGTTCACGCGCGTCAAGGTCGACGGCGAGCAGTACGTGCTCGAGGAGGGCGTGCCCGAGCTCGACAAGAAGTACAAGCACACGATCGAGGTGGTCGTCGACCGGCTCGTGATGCGCGCCGACCTGCGGCTGCGGCTCACGCAGTCGATCGAGACCGCGGCCGGGCTGGCCGACGGGGTCGTCACGGTCGACCTGCTGGAGAGCGGCGAGCAGCTTCTGTTCTCGGAGAACTTCGCATGCCCTGACCACGGCGTCTCGCTACCGGAGCTCCAGCCGCGGATCTTCTCCTTCAATGCCCCGCACGGCGCCTGCCCGCGCTGCACGGGCCTCGGCTCGCAACAGGAGATCGACCCCGACCTGCTCGTCCCCGATCCGTCGGTCTCGATCGACGACGGCGCGCTGGTGCCGTGGTCGGTGGGAGGATCCTCG
>DASQCM010000135.1:0-4297 GCA_035634675.1 Gaiellaceae bacterium | reverse complement strand
CGCGACACAGGGGCCTCGCGACGAGGTACTGCCCTGGGCGTCCGTTACGAAGCTCCTGACCGGGCTCGCGTTCCTCGTCGCGCTCGAGGAAGGGACCGTTGACCTCGACGAGCCTGCAGGCCCACCCGGCGCGACGGTGCGCCACCTGCTCGCCCACGCCTCAGGGCTGCCGTTCGAGGGCGAGGAGCCGATCTCCGGGCCGGGGCGGCGCCGGATCTATTCGAACGCCGGGATCGAGGTCGCCGCCCGGCTCCTCGAGTCGCGGGCCGAGATGCCGTTCGCGGACTACTTCGCGCAGGCCGTGGCCGGCCCGCTCGGGCTGGGCGGGCGCTTGGCCGGGTCGCCGGCGCACGCCTATCGCGGGCCGCTCGACGACCTCCTCGCGCTTGGACGCGAGTTGCTCAGGCCGACGCTCGTCGCCGCCGAGACGCTGGCCGAGGCGACGTCCGTCCAGTTCCCGGGGCTCGACGGCGTACTGCCCGGTTTCGGCCGGACGGTGCCCAACGACTGGGGACTCACCTTCGAGTTGCGGGACGCGAAGGTCCCGCACTGGACCGGCTCCCGGAACTCGGAGCGGACGTTCGGCCACTTCGGCCGAAGTGGAACGTTCCTCTGGGTCGACCCCGACGCGGGTGTCGCCTGCGGCGTCCTCACCGACAAGCTCTTCGGCGACTGGGCCAAGGAGGCGTGGCCGGCGCTCAGCGATGCGGTGCTGGTCACCCAAAACGCTTAGGTCCCGCCGCGCGCGAAGTTGAGCCAGATGGCCCATAGGCAGTGCACCGTTCCGCGTCGATCATGCGAACAGATGAGCGAGCGCGGCTTCCACTGCATCGAGGACGACATCTCCGAGACCTGGCTCGAGGATTGGGCGGGCGCGGGGATCGGAGAGCTCGAGGCGTACCTCGCCAAGCACGCGGACTTCCTGCGGTTCGTCGAGGGTCACGAGACCCCGACTCCGACCGCAGACTAGCCCGCGGGCGTAGAGGCGCACGGAGCGCGGCACAGGGCCGCGCTCACGTCGCTCCTGCCAGGTCCTAGCTCTCGAAGCCGAGCTGGCGCTCGAGCATGCCCTTCGGCATCGCGCCCACGGCCGATGCCTTCGGCGCGCCGCCCTCGAAGAGCATCATGTTCGGGATCGACTGGATCCCGTAACGCATCGCGAGATCCTGGTTCTCGTCGATGTTCACCTTGACGAGCTTGAGGTTGTGCTCGTCCGCGATCCGCTCGAGCACGGGCGCGACCGCGTGGCACGGCCCGCACCACTCGGCCCAGAAGTCGACGAGCACGGGCTCGTCCGCCTGGAGCACCTCGCTCTCGAAGGTTGCGTCGGTTACTTCGGCTGCCATCGGTTCCTTTCGGTTTCTATGGGATGGAAGCCTCCTTACCCAGGCTCCCGATGATCAGAACGCCTGAGCCTAGACTTGCCTTCCCGATGCCGGAGCCAATCTTCCAGCCCTTACCGGACAAACCCGATCATCCCGCACTCGAGCGCGAGCTGCTCGCGCAGTGGGAGACGGAGGAGACGTTCGCCAAGCTGCGCGAGCAGAACCGCGGCGGCCCGACCTTCTCCTTCATGGACGGCCCGATCACGGCGAACGGGCCGGCCGGCGTCCACCACGGCCTCGGCCGAACGCTGAAGGACGTCTTCCAGCGGTACAAGGCGTTGCACGGTCACGAGCTCCGCTACCAGAACGGCTTCGACTCGCAGGGCCTCCACGTGGAGGTGCAGGTCGAGAAGGCGCTCGGCTTCAACTCGAAGCGCGAGATCGAGGAGTACGGGCTCGCCCGCTTCGCGCGCGACTGCCGTGATTTCGTCGCGAAGTTCGCCGGCATCCAGACCGCACAGTCGAAGCGCCTCGGGATGTGGATGGACTGGGGCAACGACTACTTCACCTTCAGCGACACGAACATCGAGTACATCTGGCGCTTCCTCAAGGCCGTCCGGGAGAAGGGCTGGCTGTACAAGGGCCACAACGCAACGCAGTGGTGTCCCCGCTGCGGCACCTCCCTCTCGAAGCACGAGCAGGCCGGCGAGGAGAACTACGAGGAGCTGGAGCACCCGTCCCTGTTCGTGCGCTTCCCGCTACGCGGGCGCGAGGGCCAGTCGCTCGTGGTGTGGACGACGACGCCGTGGACGTTGCCCGCGAACGTCACGGCCGCCGTCAAGCCCGACGCCGAGTACGGCCGCAACGACCTCGGCGAGTGGGTCGCCGTCGCGCGCTATCCGGAGGAGCACTTCGAGGAGAAGGTGCGCGGTGAGGACCTCGTCGGCCTCGAGTACGAGGGGCCGTTCGACCACTTCGCCGCCCAGGAGGGCGTGGTCCACCGAGTGATTCCCTGGGACCACGTCTCGCTCGACGAGGGGACCGGCATCGTGCACATCGCCCCGGGAGCGGGCGCGGAGGACTTCGAGCTCTCGCGCGTCCACGACCTGCCCGTGCTGACCCCGATCGACGAGTCCGGTCGGATGCTGCCCGGCTACGGCGAGCTCGAGGCCAAGACGACGGACGAGGTCGTCGACACGGTGATCGAGTCGCTGCGCGAGCGCAACCTGCTCGTCGAGGCGACGTCGATCGTCCACCGCTACCCCGTCTGCTGGCGCTGCCGGACGCCTCTTGTCTTCCGCGTCGTCGACGACTGGTTCATCTCCGCCGCCGAGATCCGGCAGCCGATGCTCGACGGGAACGCCACGGTCGAGTGGACGCCCCCGCAGTACAAGAAGCGGATGGACGACTGGCTCCGCAACATGGGCGACTGGAACATCTCCCGACGCCGCTTCTTCGGGCTGCCGCTGCCGTTCTACGAGTGCGAGTGCGGGAAGCTGAACGTGATCGGCTCGCGCGCGGAGCTCGAGGAGCGAGCGGTCTCCGGACTCAATCAGCTCGAGGAGTTGCACCGGCCCTGGATCGACGGCGTCCGGATTCGCTGCGAGGAGTGCGACGCCGAGGTCGAGCGCATCCCGGAGGTCGGGGACGCGTGGCTCGACGCCGGCATCGTCCACTTCTCGACGCTCGGCTGGCACAACCCGGAGTGGATCCCGGGCGGCTACGCGACGGGCGCCTCGCGCGGGCTCTCGGGCGCGGACCTGCCCGACCACGCCTACTGGGAGAAGTGGTTCCCGGCCGACTGGGTCTCGGAGGGGCGCGCGCAGATCCGGCTCTGGTTCTACTCCCAGTGCTTCATGGCGATCGCGCTCGACGGCCGCGAGCCCTACGGGCGCGTGCTCACATACGAGAACGTCGTTGACGAAACCGGACGCGAGATGCACAAGTCGTGGGGGAACGCGATCGACCTGAACGACGCGTTAGAGCGGATGGGGGCGGATGTGATGCGCTGGGTCTTCTGCTCGCAGAACCCGGCCCAGGAGCTGCGCTTCGGCTACGGCATGGCCGAGGAGGTCAAGCGGCGCTTCCTCACCTTCTGGAACTCGGTCAAGTTCCTCGTCGACTACGCGAACGTGCAGGGCTTCCGGCCGGCGTGGGGGGAGCTCGAGCCTGGCGAGCTGACCGAGCCGCTCGACCGCTGGCTCGTGGAGCGGACGAACGCCTTCGTCCTCGCGACGGAGGCCGACTACGAGTCGTACGAGACGGTCGCCGTGATGCGGGACTTCGAGGCGTACGTCGACGACCTGTCGAACTGGTACATCCGCCGCTCGCGCCGCCGCTTCTGGGCGGAGGACGAGGCGGCGCTGCGGACGCTCTGGTACGCGCTCGTCCAGACGCTACGCGTCCTCTCGCCGATTCTCCCCTTCGTGACCGACCGGCTGTGGCGGACGCTCGTCCTCGACGGGCCGGAGTCGGTGCATCTCGCGGGCTGGCCTGCGGTTGCGGCGCCGGATCACGTCCTCCTCGACGAGATCGCGGAGGTGCGGCGAGTCGTGGAGCTCGGGCGCCAGGCACGCTCGAGCTCGGGGATCAAGCTTCGGCAGCCGCTCCGGCGGCTGGTCGTGGAGGGAGCGAGCCTCGACGGCCATCTCGACGAGGTCGCCGATGAGCTGCGGGTCAAGGCAGTCGAGCTCGGCGTCGTCGAGGCAGTCGAGCTGAGCGTGAAGCCGAACCTGCCGGTGCTCGGCCCGAAGCTCGGCAAGGAGCTGGGCGCCGTGCGGGCCGCGCTCGCGGCTGCCGAGTTCGAGGAGCTGCCTGGCGGCCGGTTCCGCGTCCTGGGACGCGAGCTCGAGCCCGACGAGGTGCTCGTCGAACGCGGCGGGCGCGAGGGCTGGGCGGTCGCGTCCGGCGACGGTGTCGTCGTCGCCCTCGACCTCGGCCTGGACGCCGAGCTCGTGCTCGAGGGCGAGGCG
>DASQCM010000134.1:0-9851 GCA_035634675.1 Gaiellaceae bacterium | reverse complement strand
GCCGCGGCCGCCGTGTGCAGGTGCACGGTCGCCAACCCGAAGGCACGCTCGAGCGGTCCCGCCGCGACGTCGATGAACTGCATCCGTCCATAGGGCACGACCGACAGCCGTGCGAAGAGAACACCGCGGCGCACGAGCAGGTCGTCGTCCCGCTCCGCATACCCCCACGATGCGTAGCGCCGGCCGACGACCACCCACAGGATCGCCCCGGCGAGAAGCGGGACGAGCGCGAGTCCGAGCGCCCAGCCGGATCCATTCCCGATGAGCGCCACCGCGGCGGCTACCACGACGGCCGGCACCGCCACCTCCCAGCGGCGCAGCAGGAGCAAGCGCCGCGACGGCGTCCGCCAGTGTTCCGGCTCGACCGCCACCTCAGCTCAGCGGCCGAGCACCTCGGCGTAGACCTCCTCGAGCTGCGAGGTCGGGTCGCCGAAGCGCGCGTGTACCTCGCGCAGGTTCCGCTCGCCGTAGCTGCGGCGCAGCCCGGCGTCGCGCGCGAGCCGCAGGATCGCCTGCGTCACCGCCTCCACGTCGTGCCGCTCGACGACCTCGCCGCCCTCGCCCTGCTGGATCCACTCCTCCATCGACGGCGCGCGTCCGACGACGAGCGGGACGCCGCTCGCCATCGTCTCGAGCAGCGAGGCGGGGGAGGAGTCGACGTCGGCCAGCGTCACCGCGAAGTCGGCGGATGCAGTCACGGACGGCAGCTCCGCGGCGGGCACGTCCTGCACCGCGATGTACGGCGCCAGGCCTAGCTGCGCGACGAGCTCCTCGAACTCCCCGCGCGTCCAGCCGCCGCCGGCGCTCGAGAAGAGGCGCAGCTCCGGTACGTCTTCCCTTGCCTGGGCGAACGCCCGCAGGAGCACGTCGAGGTTCGTATAGGGGCGGAAGTTGCGGAGCGAGAGGCAGACGACCGCGTCGTCGGGCCAGCCGAGCGCCTGCCAACGGCTGCGGTCGGCCTTGGCGGGCGAGTAGTTGTCGATGCGGGCGTGCCAGAGGATCCGGTGGAACTTCGAGCGGTCCGCGCCGAGGTTGACGGCTGCGTCCTCGAGCGCCTGCGAGTTGACGACGTAGGCGAGGGCGCGCTCGGGCGCGATCGCCACGCGGGCCCGCTCCTCGGCCTCCGGCGACTGCCACGCGTCGACGATCGCGTCCTTCCCCCACGGGCTGACGACGAGCGGCTCGAGCCCGGCGCGCGCCGTCCAGTAGCCGTACGGCAGGAGGTAGTGCGAGTGGACGACGTCCGGCTGCACGTCGCGGCAGAGCCTCGCGAGCGCCGGCGCCATGCGGTAGCGCCGCAGCACGGGGACGCGGACGAGCGGGTCGAGCTCCTGGAAGCGATGTACCTCGATCCCCTCGAGCTCGCCGCGGGGGTTGGCGCGGCCGGAGGCTACGTGCACGTCGTGGCCCTTCTCCGCCAGCCGGTTTGCCCACCGGGCAAAGTGGCGCGACTTCGCGTCGCCGATCCCGAGGATCCGGAGCTTCCCGTTCTCAGCCACCGTCCACCTCGCGCGTGAACACGACCATCTTCTGGTTGTCGGGATGATCCCAGTCGCCCAGGTACGACATCACGAGGCCGGTGCCCTGGCAGGCGCAGCGGAGCGTGTCGAGGTCGTAGTGGTACTTGTCGCGGTCGGGGTAGGAGACGACCCGCTCGGACTGCTGGATCTCGCCGAGGTACGTCTTCCCCTGCGGGTTCTCGTAGATCGTGGCGTAGAAGCGACCGCCGGGCGCGAGCACCTTCGCCATCTCGACGAGGCACCGCACGATCGTGTTGATGGGCAGGTGCGTGAAGACGGACTGGGCGATCGCGTAGTCGAACTCGCGGCCGAGCTTGCTGAACTCGAACGCGCCGTTCACGAAGAGGAGCGGATCCTTGTCCTCGACGCCGTAGCGCGGCAGCTCGACCTCGCGCGCCCGCTCGAGCGTGTCGGCGCGCTTGTCGACGCCCGCGTAGTGGCCGGGCTCGAGGTAGCCGATGAAGTGCACCCCTGCGCGGAGCGGCCCGCAGCCGACGTCGAGCACGTAGTTCGACGGCCGGAGACCCTGCTCGACGAGGTAGTCGAGCTGGAGCTTCCCGAGGTAGTCCCAGAAGGCATCGGTTCCGCGCACCGTGCCGCGGTGCCAGTTCGGGTCCCAGAGGCGGCGGTAGCGGTCCGGAAGGGCCTTCCGCACGCGCCGCTTCACCCCGATCGGGACGTACTGCTTGACCCGCCCGACGACGGCCTGCTTGTCAGTTGCCAAGGACACCTCCAGAGACGGTCGCTGCCGGCTTCAGCCGCCGGATTCCACGGTGGGCGAAGCGCCCGATCTGCACGAGCGCCGGCTTCGGGTCGTCTCGCGCGAAGACCGCGTCGACATACGGCGGACGCTCGAGCGCGAGAGACGACCCGGCCATCAGCGTGATCGCCCAGCGCTTGCCGTCGCCGTGCATCCGCGCCGGCGGCAGCGGGTCGCCGACCAGGTCGCGATACGCGATGTAGGGGAGGTCGACGCCACACGCGGCGGCGAGGCTGTGCCATTGCCAGAGGCGCGGGTTGATCTCCATCAGCTTGTAGCGGCCGTCGCGCGGGTCGCGCTTCGTCTCCACCTGCGAGATCCCGTGGTAGCCGAGCGCGCGCAGGAAGGCGAGCCCCTGCTCGACGACCTCGTCCACCCAGACCGCCTCCCCGATGCGGGCGCTGCCCATGTAGCCGCGCGTCTGGCGGAGCTTGTGTCCGGAGAAGAGCCCGAGCGCCTCGCCGTCGCCACTCACGTAGCTGCCGAGCGTGTACAGCTCCTCGTCGCCGCCGGGGATGAGCTCCTGCACCATCGGCTCGAACGGCGCGGCGGCTTCGTAGGCGCGCTCGAGGTCGCTCGCGCTCTCGCAGCGGAAGAGCTGGCGCCGGTGGCTCCGTCGGAAGCCGACATTCGCCGACGGCTTGACGATGACCGGGAAGCCGAGCTCCTCGCCGGCTGCGAGCGCCTCGTCGCGCGACGTGGGATGGAAGGTGCGCGGCACCGGCAGCCCTGCCGCCTCCGCGGTCTCGAGCTGGTGGCGCTTGCTCTGGATCCGCTCCAGCACCTCCCAGCTCGGGAAGGGGAAGCGATACCGGTCCGAGAGCGCGTCCGCGTGCCGCGCGATCGCGTTCACGTGCTCGTCGTGGGTCGGGAAGACCGGCAGCGGGCCGTCCGTCTCGTCCGCGATCTTGCGCAGCGCCGCGATGAAGCCCGGCTCGTCGTCGAGTGGATCAGGAGCGAGACGAGGTTCTGCATACCGCGAGCGAAACCCGAGCGCGTAGGGCCGGTGGTCGAGCGCGAGCACGCGTAGCCCGTGGCGGCCGAGCGAGCGGATCGCCGCGAGGCCGTTCACCCATGCGACCTCGGCGACCACGGCCGTTCCCCTCTCCGACATCGGCGGCCAGTCTATGTCGCGGCCACCCGCGGCCTGTGCAGCAGGCTGCGGATGCGTGCGCGCTCGGCGGGCTGGTAGAAGCCGAGCACCGCGAGCGCGAGCGGGTAGACGATTGTGAGGCCGATCGCGAGCGCCAGCGAGCTCGGCAGTAGCTTGCCGGCCAGGGTCAAGGCCCCTGCCGCGACGAGCACGACCCCGACCCTCCGCCACTGGTAGGGGACGGGATAGATGTGCTGTGCGTTCCAGGTCCTGACGACCATGAGTACGGCGTAGGCGATGAGCGTCGCGTACGCGGCGCCCAGCATCCCGTAGGCCGGGATCAGCCAGAGGTTGAGGGTGAAGTTGACGACCGCGGCGACAGCGGCCGCGATCCAGTTGAACTGCGTGTTCTTCGTGCGGCCGGCCCCGACCGTGACGACGATGAAGCCGGCGTAGAAGACGCTCGAGTAGGCCAGCGCCGGCACCGCGTCCGCCGCCGGCCAGAAGTGGTGGTTGCTCGGGGCGAGAATGCGGACGATCCACGGCGCGAGGAGGCTCAGCGCGATGCTGGCCCAGGAGGCGAGGAGCACGAGATATGTCAGTACGTACGCGTAGGCGCGCTTGGCCGCGCCTTCATCGCGGATCCCGTAGGCGAAGGCGGGCCACGCCGTCTGGAACGCCGTGAAGAGCAGGACCATCACCGAGCCGATGTTCACGGCGAGCGCGTACTGGCCAACCTGGGTGAGGTTGGAGGCCGCCGGCGTGAGCTTGATCAGCATGAAGCGGTCGCCGAAGTTCGTGACCCACAGGGCGAGTGCCGACGGGACGAGCGGCAAGCCGAAGCGGTTGACGGCGCGCAGGAGCCTGCGGTCGAACTGAAGCCCGAGCTGCTCGCGCCGGTAGGCGACGAGCACGAGGTAGATAACCAGCGTGCCGCTGAAGTTGCCGACGAGCACTCCGAGCGGTCCGAGGTCGTAGTGGACGACGAAGAGGATCGTCAGCGGGACCGTGATCGCAATGTTCGCGAGGGTCGCAACCGAGAAGGCGACCGCGCGCTGCTCGGCGCGGAAGAGGTTCGTCAGCTGGGCGTAGTTGACGTTGACCCAGAGCAGTACGCCGGTCGCGATCACGAGGCTCGTGCCGCTGCTCGAGAGCTTGTGGCTGTCCAGGCTGAGCCAGCTCGCGATCTCGCTCGCGAAGACGACGCAGAAGAGGAGGCCCAGCGTCGCCATCAACATCTGGAACCAGAAAATGGTGCGGAGCAGCCGTTTCCGGTAGTCGGGGTCGTCCGTGTCGAACCAGAAGCGAATGAAGCCGTAGCCGGCTCCGGCTCGCAGCAGCACCGTCGCTACGGCCGAGCCGGCGATCAGGGTTGCGATGGCGCCGTAGTCGGCGGGCGAGAGGTAGTGCGTGTACAGCGGCAGGAGCAGGACCGCGAGGAAACGCGAGACGAGGCCGCCGACCCCGTAGATGAACGAGTGGCGCGTCAGCTCACGCAGCTGCGAGACGAGCGAGTGGTGTCCGCCGCTCTCGCGCTGCGGCTTGGCGTCCTGGCTCATCGAGGCTCGATGGTAGCCCCGAGGTCAGTCGCCCCTCCTTCCGTACACTCGCGCGTCGTGGAGATCTCCGATCGCGTCGAGCGCCGCGCTCGCTGGGTTCTCGACACGCTCGGAGCAGGCGATCTCCGCCTCGGCGACGACGTCCCGTACCGGCCCGAGGCCTGGGAGCAGGCCGAGCGCGGCGAGCTGCCGCAGGGGGACGAGCTCGCCGCAGCCTTCTTCCACGTCGCGAGGCTCGAGGAGCGGGGTGCGGAGCGCGACCGGCACGGGCGGTTCTTCGCCTCCTCGTCGTGCCTCGACCCGCTCGACCCTCCGCTCGAGCGGCTCCGCCGCGAGCTCGGCGTGCCTGCGCCTCGGTACGGCGATGCGAAGTTCGCCGTCGCGCTCACGCACGACGTCGACGTGCCGTGGAAGTGGACGCCGATCGGCATGCGCGGCGCCGCGGCGCGTCTCAAGGCTCACGCGCTGGCGCGCGAGGCGGGGCCGGCGCTGCACGAGGCGCACGGGCTCGCGCTGGTGCCTCTCCACAAGCTCCGCGGGAGCGATCCGAACTGGCGGTTCGAGGAGATCGTCGCGGAGGAGCGCGAACACGACGCGCGCTCGACCTTCTTCGTCATGGCGGGCCACGGCCACCGCGCCGACGGCGCCGCTCCCGAGTCGTACGACCGGCTCCGGCCGCGACTCGTCGAGACGCTCGTCGAGACGGGCGCAGAGATCGGCCTCCACGGCAGCTATCTCGCCGCCGATGATCTCGACCGCCTCGCCCGCGAGCGTGCCCTGCTCGCGCAGCTCGACGGTCCTCTCGTCGGCCACCGCTACCACTACCTCCGCGTCGATCCGCACCGGAACCTGGCGCCGCTCGTGGACATCGGCTTTCGCTACGACACCTCGCTCGGCTTCCCCGACGCCCTCGGCTTCCGCGCCGGGATCGCGCATCCCTTCCGGCCGTGGGACGTCCAGCGCGACCGGCCGGCCGACCTCGTCGAGGTGCCGCTCGCGGTGATGGACGCGACGCTCGCCGCGGAGCGGTACGAGGGGCTCTCGGCGGAAGCGGCGAAGGCGCGCATCCTCCCCTTGCTCGACTGGGCCGCGGAGAACGGCGGCGGCTTCTCGATCCTCTGGCATCCCGAGCGGTTCGACGCGCCGAGCGCCCGCGGCTGGGACAGGCTCTACTTCGACGTGATCGACGCCGTGCGGGAGCGAGGTGGCGCGTGCATGTCTGCCGGCGAGCTCGCAGGCACCGTGGCAGACGGCCTGGGTATCCCGACGGGATAGGTGGGCCCGTACACTCCGGCCCGTGTCGGAGCTGGATGCGTCGGCCGCGGAGCCCGTCCTCGAGTGGGACACGCACCTGTTTCGCATGGCGCAGACCCAGTTCGAGCAGGCGCTTCCGTACGCGGACGTCTCGGAGATGGTCGCCGAGCGGCTGAGATTCCCGGAGCGCGCGGTGATCGTCACCGTCCCGGTGCGCCGCGACGACGGCTCGATCGAGATCTTCCCGGGCTACCGCGTCCAGCACTCGACCGTGCTCGGCCCCACGAAGGGCGGCATGCGGTACGACCCGGAGGTCTCGCTCGGGGAGTGCGCCGCGCTCGCAAGCTGGATGACGTGGAAGTGCGCGCTCCTGCAACTCCCATACGGCGGCGCCAAGGGCGGAATCCGCTGCGAGCCTCACTCGCTGTCGCTGCGCGAGCTCGAGGGGCTCACGCGCCGCTTTACCTCGGAGCTGATCCGGGAGATCGGCCCGCAGACGGACATCCCGGCGCCGGACATGGCCACGAACGAACAGACGATGGCCTGGATGATGGACACGTACTCGATGCAGAGCGGCTACGCCGTGCCGGAGGTCGTGACCGGCAAGCCGATCTCGATCGGCGGCTCGGTCTTCCGGCGGGAGGCGACCGGCGCGGGCGTCGTGATGGTGGCGGAGCACGCGAGCCGGCGGCTCGGCTTCGAGCTCGCCGGCCGCTCATGCGTCGTGCAGGGCTTCGGCAACGTCGGCGGCGTCGCGGCCTCGGAGCTGCATGAGCGGGGCGCGCGGGTCGTTGCCGTCTCGGACGTCTCGGGCGGGGCGTACGACGAGCGCGGCCTCGACGTTCCCGCCCTCCACGCCTACGTCGCGGAGCACGGCTCCCTGGCGGGCTACGACCGCTGCGAGCGGATCACGAACGAGCAGCTGCTCGAGCTCGAGTGCGACGTCCTGGTACTCGCGGCCCGCGAGGACCAGCTGACGAGCGCCAACGCCGACCGCGTGCACGCTTCGCTGATCGTCGAGGGCGCGAACGGCCCGACGACGATCGAGGCCGACGAGATCCTCGGCGAGCGCGGGATCCCGATCGTGCCGGACGTCCTGGCCAACGCCGGCGGCGTCACGGTCTCGTACTTCGAGTGGGTGCAGGATCTCGGCCGGCTGTTCTGGGACCGCGACGAGATCCGGTACAAGCTGGCCGACAAGATGAGCGGCGCGTTCGACCGCGTCTACTCGATCTCCGGCGAGAAGGGGATCACGCTCCGGCAGGCGGCGCTCGTCGCGGCGATCCGCGAGGTCGCCGCGGCCCTCGAGGCTCGCGGAATCTATCCCTAGAGACGACAATGCCCACGATGAGCCCCGAGACCGTTCGCGATGCGATGGTTCCCGAGCCGACGACGCTCGCCGCCGGCGCGAGCGCGCAGGACGCCGGCCGCGCGTTCGCCGACAGCACCGACGTGCGCGCGATCTTCGTCACCGACGACGGCGGGCGGCTGCTCGGGGTCGTGACGCGGAAGACGCTCGTGCGTGAGGTCGTCGCGGCGGGGCTCGATCCGGGCGCCGTGGCTGTCGGCGAGATCGCCGAGCCGCCGAACTTCACGCTCGCCGCGGGCCTCGGCCTCGACGACGCGTTCCACTTCCTCGAGGAGCGAGATCTCGAGCGCGTACCGGTCGTCGAGGAGGACGGACGGCTCGTCGGAGTGCTCTCGCGCGCGGTCGTACAGCGGCGCCTCGCCGAGGACGAGCCGCCGGAGGAAGAGGAAGAGCGTGCCGAGGGCTCGCTCGTCCTGTAAATCCGATCTGCGGTTCGCGGCGTAGGATCTTGGACGTGGCGAGATCCGTCTCCGCCCTGGTGGTGCTTCCGGTCGCCGCTCTCGCCGTGGCCGGTTGCGGCGGCGGAATGCAGTCGTCGTCCTCGGGCAGCGACGCATCGCTCTCGGTCAGCTGCTCGGCGCGGTCCGACGCCTCGTCGAGCTCGAATCTGCTGTGGGTCGCGGGCAAGCGGCCACTCGTCTACTACGTTCACGGCCGGAAGGTGAGCTCGTCGCTCGGGCGCGGGGCAGCGCTGCCCTCGGGCGCTATTCCCGTTGGCTTCCGCGCGTGCAGCACGCCGCTCTTCCTCTACACGCTCGGGACCGAGCTCCGCGTTGCGGCGCTCGCGGGCGGGCGGCAAACGCGGACGGTGGGGAACAACACCGCCGTGGCGTCCGACGGCCGTCTCCTCTCGTTCAGCGGCTCGAAGCTCGGCTTCGTCGGCGGCTCATCCTTCGTGGCGCACGGGCTCCCGGTGAACTGGAGGATCACGAGCATCGCCGTCTCGCCCCGAGATCCGCACGTCTTCCTCGCCGCCGCGCAGTCGCCCGAGGCCGGGATCGAGACATGCGGCAAGGGGCTGGGCGGCATCTACCGGATCACCCCGAGCGGGAGCAAGGCGATCTTCGTCGACAACCCATGTCGCGACCATCCGCAGGCGGCGTTCAGTCCGAACGGCGCCACCATCTCGTACGTGGGAGGCCCGTCGGCCTCGCTCTACACGCTCGACTCGAGCGGGGCGCACGTCCAGCGCGTGACCTCCGCCGGCGACGTGACGCGCTATCTCTGGTCACCCGACGGGACGAGGATCGCGTATGGCACGAAGAGCGGCACTGTCGCCGTCCTCTCGCTGAAGAACGGGGCGGTGCATCAGCTCGGGCGCGGAGCGCCGCTCGCCTGGTCGCCGGACGGACGCGAGGTTGCGCTGGCGGCTGCGGGCAAGCCCGTGGTCGAGGCTGTCTCGACGAGCGGAGGCAGCAAGCGCGTGCTCCTGCAACTGCCGAAGAGCTGAGCTAGCAGCAGGTGTACGCCCCGGGAGGAGCCTCTCCCTCTTCAGGCTCAGGCAGCTCGGCCGCGGCAAGCGCCGCGCCGTCGAGCAGGTCACGCTCGCTGACGCGGATCGACTCCAAGCCGTAGGCGTCGAGGATCGCGACGAGAATCGCGGCGCCGGCGACGATGACGGGCGCGCGCTCCGGCTCGAGCCCCGGGACGCGGCGCCGCTCATCGAGCGTGAGGCCGGTGAGCCGCTCCAGTTGCGCGCGTGCGCCGTCCCGTGTGAGGACGTGTCCGTCCACTCGCTCGCGGTCGTATTCCCCGAGGCCGAGGTCGAGTGCGGCGATGCTCGTGATCGTCGCCGCCACGCCGACGGCGTCCTCCGGCTGGAGCTCGGGCAGGAGGGGGCGCGCCGCCTCGATGCTCGCCGCAGCGTCCTCGCCGTAGCGCTCGGTGAAGCGGGCGGAGCCCATCGGCAGGCTCGTGTGGAATCCGTCCAGCACGAGCTCCGTCGAGCCGCCCCCGAGGTCGACGAGCAGCGTCTCGGCGCCGAGCTCTCCGACTCCGCGCTTCGTCAGCTCAGCCTCCTCGTCGCCGGTGAGCAGCTGGGTCGCGAAGCCGTAGCTCCACTCGATCTCGCCGAGGAACGCCTCACCGTTCTCAGCGTCGCGGACGGCGCTCGTGGCCACCAGCAGCGTCCGCTCGGCGCCAAGCGACTCTGCGGTGCGGCGGTAGTCGGTGAGGGCATTGCGGGCGCGGGCGATCGGGAGGGGGAGGAGGCGGCCGCGTGTGTCGACGCCCTCGCCGAGACGCGTGATCCGCGTCTCGCGGTGCAGCTCCTCGACGCGGCCGTCCTCGACGTTGG
>DASQCM010000133.1:0-7518 GCA_035634675.1 Gaiellaceae bacterium | reverse complement strand
CCGCGCTGGCCCTTGTACTTCGATCCGATCGCCTCGGATCCATAGGGCGTCGCGGCCGGCTCCGTCATCTGCATGAAGGAGATCTGCCCGATCTTCATCCCCGGATAGATCGTGATAGGCAGGTTGGCGACGTTCGACAGCTCGAGCGTCACATGGCCGTTCCAGCCGGGATCAATGAAGCCCGCCGTGGAGTGGATGAGGAGGCCGAGCCTCCCCAAACTCGACTTCCCTTCCAATCTCGCGACGAGGTCGTCGGGCAGCCGCACGCGTTCGAGGGTCGACCCGAGCACGAACTCGCCGGGATGGAGGATGAACGGGTGCTCGTCGTCAATCTCGACGAGCTCGGTCAGCTCCGCCTGCTCGACCTTGACGTCGATGAACGGATAGCGGTTGTTGTGGAAGACGCGGAAGAGCCGGTCGACACGGACGTCGACGCTCGACGGCTGCAGGAGCGCGTCGTCGTACGGGTCGATCTCGAGCCTTCCCCCTTCGAGCAGGCGGGCGATCGTCGCGTCGGAGAGGACCATCGGGGCGATTCTAGGAGGGCGGGCTCGGCAGACCCTTCGGTTATCGTGGCGCCCCGATGGCCGTGACACGCGCAATCGACCTCCGCACCGAGGTTCCAGGCCCCCGCTCGCGCGAGATCACGGACCGGAAGGAGCGGGTCGTCGCCGATCCGCTCGGGCTCTACCTCCCCATCGTGATCGCCGAAGGTCGCGGCGCAACCGTCACCGACGTCGACGGCAACAGCTTCGTCGACTTCACCGGCGGCGTCGGCTGTCTCAACGTGGGCCACGCGCATCCGCGCGTCGTCGCCGCCGTCCAGGAGCAGGCCGCCCGCTTCTTCCACACCGACTTCACGATCGTCCCGTACGAGATCTACGTCGAGTACGCGGAGCGGCTGACGGCGATCGCCCCCTTCTCCGGCCCGTGCAAGGCCGCGTTCTTCAACGCCGGGACCGAGGCGGTCGAGAACGCCGTCAAGTTCGCGCGCGGCTACACACGCCGGCCGGCCGTGATCGGCTTCGAGGGCGCCTTCCACGGCCGCACGCTTCTCTCGCTCACGCTCACCTCGAAGACGCACCCCTACAAGGCCGGGCTCGGGCCGTTCGCGCCCGAGGTCTACCGCGTCCCGTTCCCGGACGAGTACCGCGGGATTACCGCCCGCAACGCGCTCGACGCGCTCGAGCGGGCGCTCTCGACGCAGGTTGCAGCCGAGACCGTCGCCGCGATCGTTGTCGAGCCGATCCTGGGAGAGGGCGGCTTCACGGTCGCGCCTGCCGAGTTCATGGAGGGGCTGCGCGCGATCTGCGACCGCGAGGGGATCCTCCTCGTCGTCGACGAGGTACAGACCGGCTTCGGTCGCACGGGCCGCATGTTCGCCGTCGAGCACTCCGGGATCGAGCCCGACCTCATGACGCTCGCGAAGTCGATCGCCGCGGGAATCCCGCTCTCCGCCGTCGTCGGCAAGGCCGAGATCATGGACTCGCTCTGGAATAACGCGGTCGGCGGCACGTACGTCGGCAACCCCATCGCCCTCGCGGCGGCCGTCGCAGTTCTCGACGTGTTCGAGGAGGAGCGGCTTGTCGAGCGCGCACAGCGGATCGGCGAGACGATCAGGGCTCGCATGCTCGCCTGGCAGGAGCGGTTCGCCGCGATCGGCGACGTCCGCGGCGTCGGCGCGATGCTTGCCGTCGAGTACGTCGAGGACCGCGAGACGAAGGAGCCGGCGCCCGGGATTGCCTCGCGGGTTGCCGAGGAGGCCGCGCTCCGCGGACTGCTCCTCATGACGGCCGGCATCAACTCGAACTGCAACCGTGTTCTCTGTCCGCTCGTGATCTCGGACGCCGAGCTCGAGGCGGCGCTCGCGGCCTGGGAGGAGGCGCTGGAAGCGGTCCTTGCGTAGCCGCGCCGCGCGCTCGCCCGTTCAAGCCGTGTGCCGGGAAGCAGGTCGACCAGTCGCGCCGTGTCGCGGCCTCCGCAGCCGGGCGACCTGATCGCCGATCGCTACGAGCTCGAGGAGCTCGTGGGCACGGGCGGGATGTCGACGGTCTTTCGCGCGCACGACCGGCAGCTCGACCGCCTCGTCGCGATCAAGATCCTCCACGAGCGCTACCTCGAGGACCCGGAGTACGTCGAGCGCTTCCGCCGCGAGGCGCGGGCGGTCGCGAAGCTGTCGCACCCGAACATCGTCACGGTCATCGACCGCGGCGACGACGGCGGGCGGCAGTACATCGTCTTCGAGCACGTCGAGGGCGAGAACCTCAAGGAGCTCGTCACGCGCACCGGCCGGATGTCGCCGCGCCGCGCTCTCGAGCTCGTGATCCCGGTCGCCGACGGGCTCGCGTTCGCGCACGAGCACGGCCTCGTGCATCGCGACGTCAAGCCGCAGAACGTCCTCCTCAGCAGCGAGGGCGAGGTCAAGGTGACCGACTTCGGAATCGCGCGCTCGCTCGACGTCGAGCACGGCGTCACGCAAACGGGGACGGTGCTCGGGACGAGCGAGTACCTCGCGCCCGAGCAGGCGAGCGGGGAGCCCGTCTCGCCCGCCACCGACGAATACTCGCTCGGAGTCGTGCTCTGGGAGCTGCTGACCGGCGAGGTGCCGTTCACCGGCGAGAACTTCGTCGCGGTCGCGCTGCGCCACGTGAACGAGCCGCCGCCGAAGCTGCGCGAGCACCGGCCGGACCTGCCGCCGAGGCTCGCTGCCGCCGTGGAGCGCGCACTCGTGAAAGACCCGGCGCGACGCTTTTCGTCGATGTCTGCGTTCGCCGCGGAGCTGCGCGCCTGCCTCGCCGAGCTCGACGCCGGGTCGGCTGCTGCGGACGACTCGGCGCTGACGCTCGTCTCCCCGCCCGTCTCGCGTGCGGCGCCGCCGACGTCGGCGCCGCCGCCTGCGCCCGCCCGGCGTGTGAGACGCAGGCGGCGGGTTCCGCCGTGGGTGTTCGTCGCCCTTGCCGCGGCGGCAGCGGCGTTCGTGGCCGTCTTCCTCATCGCCAGGCCGGACCACACGGGCTCGGGAGGGGGAGGGGGCGGCTCAGGCGGCGGCACAAGTGCGGCCGTGCAGCTGCAGGGCGTCGGCGACTACGACCCGCAAGGGACCGGCAGCGAGCATTCGGACACGGCGCCGAGCGCGACCGACGGCGATACCTCGACGGTGTGGATGACCGAGCACTACAACAGTCAGGACTTCGGCGGCCTGAAGGACGGTCTCGGGCTCGTCCTCGACGCCGGTAGCGCAGTGAAGCTCGCCAGCCTGATGGTGACGACGCCGACCCCGGGCTTCACGGCGGAGATCCAGGCCGGCGACTCTCCGACCGGCGGCTTCGTGCCCGATTCGTCGTCGCAGACCGTCTCCGGCACGACCGCGACGTTCACGCTCGACGGCAACACCGCGCAGTACTACGTCGTCTGGATCACCCAGCTGCCAGCCGGGGGCAGAGCGGAGATCAGCGAGGTTACGGCCAGGAGCTAGTAGACGAGCTTCGAGCGGCGCTCGTGCCGCTCGAGCGCGAGCTCGATCAGCCTGTCGAGCGCCTCCTGGTAGCCGATCCCTGACGCCTCGAACAGTCGCGCCCAGACGCTCGTCGCCGTGAAGCCGGGCATCGTGTTCAGCTCGTTGAGGATGACCTCGCCGTCGGACTCGCGGACGAAGAAGTCGACCCGGGCGAGGCCTTCGCACTCGGAGGCGACGAACGACTCCACCGCGCGCCGCTGCAGCAGCTCGACCGTCTCCTGCGGCAGGCCCGGCGGCGGGACGATCAGCTCCATCCCGCCCTCGTCGTATTTCGACGCGTAGTCGTACCACTCGTGCTCGAGGGTGTCGATCTGGCCCGGGAGCGAGGCGATGGGCGGCGGCACGCGGTTGCCGAGGACTCCAACCTCCACCTCCGTGCCGACCACGAACTCCTCGACGAGCACCTTCTCATCGTGCCGGAAGGCGAGCTCCACTGCCGCCTCGAGCTCGTCCTCGCCGTGCACCTTCGAGATGCCAACGGACGAGCCGAGACTCGCCGGCTTGACGAAGACCGGGTAGCCGAACGGGTTCTCGACCCGGTCGCCGAGCCGGATCGCGTGGTGCGCCGCGACGGGGATGCCGCTGTCGCGCATCACCTTCTTGAACAGGTCCTTGTCCATCGCGAGGGCGGAGCCGGCGACGCCGGAGCCGACGTAGGGGACGTCGGCGAGCTCGAGCAGCCCCTGCACGGTGCCGTCCTCGCCGAACGGGCCGTGCAGGATCGGCAGGACGACGTCGACCGTCCCAACCGCGGCAAGCGTCCCGCTATTGGCCGGAACGGGCAGCGTCTCCGCGGGACGTGTCTCGGTATCAGTTACCAAGACATGTCCCGAACGGTCAGGTCCCCCCGCTTCGAGCGCCCAGCGCCCGTCGCGGCCGATTGCGATCTCGGCGACCTCGTACCGGTCGGGGTCGAGTGCCGCGACCACCGAACGCGCCGAGGCGAGCGAGATCTCGTGCTCGCTCGAGCGGCCGCCCGCGAGAACGGCCACGCGAACGCGGCGCCGAGCCGAGCTCACGGTGGAGGCGGCGGCCCCGACGTTGTCGTCGACGTCGTCGTGGTCCCGGGGCCGGGCGAGTACTGGCCGATCGTGATCGTGACCGTGGTGCCCTTCGTCGCCTGTGTGCCGCCGCTCGGGCTCTGCGCCTGGACGATGTTGTCCTGGGTCGGGTCGCTGACGCTCTGGTATTGCCGGGAGACCGTGAAGCCGGCGTTCGCCAGCGTCTGGGCCGCGAGCTGCGAGCTGTCGGCGACGACGTCCGGCACCTGCACCGCCGGCGGGCCGTTCGAGACCTGGAGATCGACCGTCGAGCCCTTCGGCACAGGCGTCCCGGGCGCGGGATTCTGGTGGATCACCTGGTTCTGAGGCGCCGAGCTGTCGACGTAGGTCGGGTTGACGTTGAAGCCTGCGGAGTGGAGCGTGCTGCTCGCCTGGCTGAGGCTCTGGCCGACGACGCTCGGAACGTGCGCCTGCTGAGGGCCGCTCGCCACGTTGACCCGTACCTTCGAACCCTTCGGCACCGACTGCCCGGCGGGCGGGTCGGTCGCCGTCACCTGGCCCTTCGTGTTGCCGGGGACGATGTGCTCCACCGGCTGCAGCCCCGCGTCGGACAGCTCCTGCTGCGCGTCCGTCCACTGCTTGCCCTTCACGTCCGGGATCGTGACCTTCGGCGGCCCCGTCGAGGCGAAGATCGTGACCGTGTCGCCCTTGTGCAGCTTCGTGCCGGGATCCGGATCCTGCTTGAAGACGATCCCCTTCTTGAACCGCTCGCTCGACCCGTGCTGGACGGACGGAGTCAGGTTCGAATTGCGGATCTGCTGCTCGGCCTGCTGCACGGGCTGCCCCGTGTAGAGCTGGACCGGGATCGTGGCCTTGGAGCCGGACAGCTCCTGCCAGACGAGGATGCCCGCGACGACGGCCGCCACGACGAAGAGGAACGCCAGCAGCCAGGCCCACCACGGCCGCTCGTGCCCGACGTGCTCCTCCTCCTCGATGAACGGCGGTGGGACGTCGCGTGACGCTCCGGGAACCGGCGCGATCATGGTCGCGGCCGTGGACTCGACCTGCGTGGCCGGTGGCCGGCGCATGACCTGGGTCGCGGTATCGACGGTGGCCGCCGCGATGGGCAGGCCGCGGGCGACGCGGTCGAGGTCGCCCTCCATCTCGTCGGCGCTCTGGTAGCGGTCGTTCGGATCCTTGGCGAGTGCGCGCAGCACGACCATGTCGAGCTCAGGCGGGATGTCCTTGCGCAGCTCCGAAGGCGGCTTCGGCGCGTTCGAGAGGTGCTTCATCGCGACCTCGACCGGCGTGTCGCCCTCGAACGGCGTCTTTCCGGTCAGAAGCTCGTAGAGGACGACCCCGAGCGAGTAGAGATCGGAGCGCTGGTCGACCTCGCCGCCCCTCGCCTGCTCGGGCGAGAGGTACTGCGCGGTGCCGACGATCGAGCCCGTCTCGGTCATCTGGCTCGTGCCGGCGCGCGCGATCCCGAAGTCCGTCACCTTGACGCGGCCCTCGGCGTCGACGAGCACGTTGTGCGGCTTGATGTCGCGGTGCACGATTCCGTGCCGGTGCGCGAAGCGGAGCGCGGAGAGGATCTGGCGCGCGTACTCGATCGCGACCCTCACCGGGGCGGCGCCGTGGCCGACGATGAGCTCCTTGAGCGTCCGGCCGTCGAGGAACTCCATCGCGATGTAGTAGGTGTCCTCGGCCTCGCCGCGGTCGTAGATCGAGACGATGTTCGGGTGGTTCAGCGCCGCCGCGTTCTTCGCTTCGCGGCGGAAGCGCTCGATGAACTGGGCGTCGTTCGCGTGGCGGCCGTTCAGGATCTTGATCGCGACCCGGCGCCCCAGCTCCTGGTCCTCGGCGAGGTAGACGTCGGCCATCCCGCCGGCCCCGAGCTTGCGCTGGATCCGGTAGCGCCCGTCGAACAGCGTGTCGATGAGGGAATCGCTTACCGCCACGACCGCCTACAGCGTAGAGACATGCTCACCGGTGCAACAGCCTTTCGAGGATCGTCCTGGCGATCGGGGCCGAGATAGAGCCGCCGAAGCCGTTCGGCTGTTTCTCCACCACGACTGCGACGACGTAGCGCGGGTTGTTGGCCGGCGCGAAGCAGACGAACCAGGCGTCGTAGACGCTGCCGAGCCCGAGCTCCGCGGTTCCTGTCTTGCCGGCGACGGCGACGCCCGGGATCTGCGCGTTGGTGCCGGTGCCGCTCTGGACGACGAGCTGCATCATCTGGTTCAGCTCGGCGGCCGTTTGGGGCTTGATCACACGGCCGAGCATCTGCGGCCTCGTTTTCACGACCGTCGAGCCGTCGCGCGCGACGATCTTGTCCACGAGGTACGGCTTCGGCTGGACGCCCTTGTTCGCGATCGTGGCGGCGACGAGCGCCATCTGGAGCGGCGTGACGAGCATGCGCTCCTGACCGAACGCCAGCCGTCCGGGGTCGACGCTGTTGAAGTCCTTCGGGTAGTAGAGGCGCCCCTTGTTGTAGAGGCCGCTCGCCTGCATCGAGCTCGGCGGCAGGTCGAGCGGCGGCAGCGCGTAGAAGCCGTAGCGCTTCGTGTAGTCGAGGATCGTCTTCGCCCCGAGGTGCATCCCGATCTTGCAGAAGACGGCGTTGATCGAGTGCTCGAGCGCTTGGGAGAAGTTGACGTTGCCGAACGCCTCGTGGCCGCCCGGCGAGTCGGGCGCGCTCGAGTTGAAGACCTTCTGCCCGTACTCGGTGCAGTAGCCGGGGTCGAAGAAGCGCGAGTTCGGCGTGTAGGCGCCGGTGTCGAGCGCGGCGGAGGCCGTGACGAGCTTGAACGTCGATCCCGGTGGATAGAGGCCCTGCGTCGCGTTGTTCTGCAGGGCGGAGGCGTCGCCGCAGGTTCCCTGGATCTTCTTGATCCTCGCGAAGCCGCCCGGCTTCAGGATGAGGTTCGCGTCGTACGTCGGCGATGACGCCATCGCGTAGATCGCGCCCGTCTTCGCATCCATCACGACGACCGCGCC
>DASQCM010000132.1:0-8448 GCA_035634675.1 Gaiellaceae bacterium | reverse complement strand
TGGCGTACGACTCCAAGCCCAAAACGCCTACTCCACCCTCGGCAAGGCTCGGTCGAACGCGACCGAAAGCCAAACGGCCTTAGGATCTGGAAGACGTGAGGATCTGGGGACTCTCCAAGCATGCAGCCCGCTACGGGGTTGCACCGGCCGCCGACGTGCGATGCGATCGCTGCGCATACATGTTCCCTCCCTTCGCGCTGGGCGGGTGCAGGCTGGTCCGTGGTGTCATCCGCGGCTCGGCGACCTGCGACCAATTCAGAGCCCGCAAGCGCAGCTGAGCTGAGCCGGCACGTATCGCGTCTGGTGACGGTCTAGAAGTCGCCCGTGTAAGACTCTCTTGGGATGAGCGCCGAGTACGACGTCGCGCGACAACAGCGGCTCCGCCGAGCACTCGAGGCGATTGCTGACGCCTACGGCTTCACGGGCGAGCTGCGCCGCGAGCGGATCGGCGAGTGGTGGCTATACCCCACCGCGATCGGCTATGACCGTGAACGGGAGATCGCCCACCAGCACGGCCTCGTGGTCAAGTTCGGCAAAGAGAAGATCGACGAGTTCCGGCAGCTCGTGGCCGAAGCCCAGCGCAACGGTTCCTGACCACCCACCCTTCTCGGGCAACGGCCGGCGCTTCCGCGTCCTTGACGTCGTCCCGTTCGACGAGCAGGACGAATCGCCGTTCGTCGGGCTGCTAAAGGTCGAGGCCGAGTAGCTGCGGGGGTCACGCCCGATGCGGCCTCCTGAGCATCAGCTCTGCCGCAGCGCGTGGCGTTCGGCTAGCCCGCCCCGGTCCTCAGGTTGCCACCGGGTTGCCACGGCACCTTAGGTGTCGCCAGAGGAGAGAACAGGAGAGACCGCGAGCCCGCTTCCCGAGCGGCCTCTCGGAGAGAGCGGGTGGAGGGAATCGAACCCTCATAACTAGCTTGGAAGGCTAGGGCTCTACCATTGAGCTACACCCGCGAGGCGCTCGGTACGGTAGCGGGATGCATCCCTCGGCGGAGGCCATCGGGCTGGCGCCGGCGCTCGCTGTCGGGCTGGCGGTCGGAGCTCGCCGAGCCGGGATCTCGGGGCCGCGTCTCGCCGCCGGAGCGCTCGGCGTCCTGCTCGTCTTCGCCGCGTTCGTCACCGAGCTCGAGCCGCTCGCGAACCACACGTTCCTCTGGGCGCACCTGCTCCAGAACGTCGTCCTCGCGGAGTGGGCGCCGGCCCTGCTCGTGCTCGCCGTGCCGCCGCGGCTTGCGCGGCGGGCGGACGGGTTCCCTCTCTTCCGGCCGCTCGTGGCGCTGCCGCTCTGGCTCGCCGTCTACTACACGTGGCACCTCCCGTGGATCTACGACACGGCGCTCCGCCAGCCGCACTCGCTGCTTCACGTCGAGCACCTCACCTACCTCGCCGCCGGCACGTGCGTCTGGTGGCCGGTTGTGCACGGGAGATACTCCGCGGGCGCGAAGGCCGCCTACCTCTTCGCCGCCTTCGTCCTCGCATCCCCGCTCGGCTTGTTGCTTGCGCTGATCCCGCGGGCGATCTACTCCTTCTACGCCCACGCCCCACGGACCTGGGGGCCTGGCCCGCTCGCCGACCAGCAGATCGCCGGCGTCACGATGGCGGCCGAGGAGGCGATCGTCTTCTTCGGGGCGTTCGCCGCCTACTTCCTCCGCTTCCTCGCCGACGAGCAGGCGAGCGGCCTGGTCAGGCCTCAGGCGGCTCGGCTGGCCGCAGCTCCCGGCTCCGGTCGGCCTCGGCATTGAGCTCGGCCCCGAGCAGCAGAGCCACCGCCGCGAGCCACAGCCACGTCAGCATGATGATCACCGCCGCAAGCGATCCCCAGGTCTTGTTGTAGGAGCCGAACATCGACGTGTAGACGGCGAAGCCGGCCGACGCCGCGAGCCACACGACCGTGGCGAGAATCGAGCCCGGTGTCAGGAAACGCCATCGCGCCCGCGGGACGTCGGGCCCCAGGTAGAGCACCATCGAGAACGCCGCCGAGAGCCCGATCAGCAGGATCGGCCATTCGGCGATCCACCAGATCCAGCCGACGGCGCCGGAGGCGGCTCCGGCATGCGCCGCCACGAGCCGTTCGAGCGGCGGCCCGAAGATGAGCAGGACGGCGACCAGGAGGAACGCGACGCCGATCACTCCGACCAGACCGAGCGCGACGAGGCGCTTGCGGACGAAGGGGCGCGCGTCCTTCCGCTCGTAGGCGAGGTTGATGGCCGTCATGTACGTGGTCATGGCTCCCGTCGTCGACCAGAGCGCAAGGACGAAGCCGACGATCGTGATCGCGACGCCCGTAGAAGGGTGCTGGTCGAGCCGGTGCAGGCTGCCCCCGAGCAGGCTCGTCGCCTGCGCGGGTATGAAGTTGGAGAAGTGCCCCATGACAGTCGTGATCGTCCCGGGCCCCACGACGAGCGTGAAGACGCCGACCACCACGAGCAGCACGGATGGAATCGCGAAGAACGTCGAGTAGGCGAGCGCCGAGGCGAGCATCGTCCCGTTGTCATCCAGGAACCTCTTGACCGCGCGCACGAAGATCCCGCGCCACTCGCGAAACGAGAGGTCGCGGAGCCTGAAGTCGGGAAGCCCAGCCTCGTCCGGTTCCGGGCGACCGGTCGCGGGTCGATCCTCACGGACGCGGACCAGGGCCATGCAGAGAGAACGGATAGCCGCGTCCGTGGGTTGCGGAGTCGGGGCGGGCAGACTCGAACTGCCGGCCTCTGCGTCCCAAACGCAGCGCTCTACCAGGCTGAGCTACGCCCCGAGGCTCTCAGTGTAAGCCTGCTTATTCCGTTTCCATCAGCGCGCGGAGCTCGGCGATCTTCTCGCCGCGGAGCTCGTCGCGCTCGCCGCGCTCGATCCGTTCGAGCAGGTCGCGGACGAGCTGGGCAAGCTCGAGCGGGTTGAACGGCTTCGTCACGTAGTCGACGCCGCCGATGTCGAGCCCACGGGCGCGGTCGCGGAACTCGGCTCGTGCCGTGAGGAAGATGATCGGGATCGCGGAGGTGCGCTCGTCCTCCAGCAGCTCCTCGGCGACCCGCCAGCCGTCGAGGCCGGGCATCATCACGTCGAGGAGGACGACGTCGGGCTGCTCTTCGCGCGCGAGGTCGAGCCCGCTTGCGCCGTCGGCGGCCTCGAGGACGCTCATGCCCTCGGCTTCGAGGTTGACGCGGCAGAGCAGCCGGATCGGCGCCTCGTCGTCGACCACGAGCACTCGCGTCCCCCCTCCGGTCACCGGCCGCGTATGTCCATCCTCCCCGAAATTCATTCGCGAAGGTTGCCAGCAGCAGCGGCGGACGCCGTCGCCGCGGCCGGCAGCTCGAAGGCGAAGCGGGAGCCCTCTCCCTCCCGCGAAGAAACCCAGATCCGGCCGCCCATGGCAGTGACGAGCCCGCGCGCGATGAAGAGGCCGAGCCCGGTCCCTCCTCCGCCGGCCCGCAGCTCGGCGTCGCTACCTCG
Source organism: Gaiellaceae bacterium (assembly GCA_035634675.1). GTDB lineage: Bacteria > Actinomycetota > Thermoleophilia > Gaiellales > Gaiellaceae > Palsa-739. Next base: position 5,001 of record DASQCM010000132.1, on the reverse strand, counting down.
GTAGAACTTGCGGAAGATCTGCTCTTGGTCGGCCTGTGGGATCCCGGTCCCCTCGTCCGCGACGCTCACTTCGACCGTCTCCTGCCGCAGGGCAGCCCCGACGGTGACCGTGCCGCCTTGCGGCGAGTAACGGAGCGCGTTGTCCACGAGGATCGCGCACACCTGGCGCAGCTTCTCGGGATCCGCCTTCGCGGTGAGCGGCTCGTCGGGCAGGTCGAGGACGAAGCGGTGGCCGTTGGCCTCGGCCGCGGAAACTGTCTCGAGCACCTGGCCCACGACGTCGCGGACATCCGTCTCCGCGACGTTGACCTGGAGGTCGCCCGTGTCGAGACGGGCGACGTTGAGAAGCGTGTCCACGATCGTCGTCAGCCTCTGGGACTCGGACGCGATGTAGCGGAGGAACGTCTGCCGTTCCTCCTCGCCGAACATGACGTCCTGGCGGAGCAGGGTCTCGGCGAAGCCGTAGATCGAGGTGAGCGGCGTGCGCAGCTCGTGCGAGACCGTGCTGACGAAGTCGGACTTGACCTGCTCGACGAGTCGGTCGCCGGAGATGTCGCGGAAGGCGAAGATGCGTCCGGCGACGGCGCCCAGCGGGTCGCGCATCACCGCCTCCGTCACCGACAGCCACACCTCCTCCCGCCCTCGCATGATCGGGACGAGCCGGTCGCCTCGCGCGCCCTCCTCGGCCGACTCGAGGCTTCGCTGCAGCACGTCCACCGGCGCCCGACCGAGCGCGGACGGGGCGGGGACGCCCGTGATCACCTCGGCGGAGCTGTTCCAGAGTACGACCTTGCCGTCGCGATCGACCGCGACGATGCCGTCGGCGATGTTGGCGAGGATCGCGACCGATCGCTCGCGCTCGAGGGCGACCCGCTGGTAGAGCTCCGCGTTCGAGAGCGCGGCCGACGTGCTAGCCGCGACGGCGAGCAGCGCCTCGATCTCCTCTTCGCGCCATTCGCGAGGCATGGCGGCGTAGACCGCGAGGACGCCGACGGTCGATCCTTCCGGCCCCCCGACGGGCACGCCGAGAAAGGCCGCATGTCCCGACCGGAGCATCGGGTCGAGAGCGCGCAGGCGCTCGTCCTCGCCGGCCTGCGGGAGCGCCACGGGCGCCCCGGACTGGACGGCGTCGCCCGAGAGCCAACCGCCGGCCGGGCTGCGGGAGCCAAGAGCGTCCGCCGCACCGTCGCCCTCGGCGGCCGTGACCACGAGCTCCTCCCCCTCGAGCAGACGGAATGCGGCGGCGTCGGCGTTGACGAGCGCGGGCGCCTGCTGGACGACCTCGTCGAGGACAGCCGCCGGGTCGAGCTCGCTCGTAAGCAGCCGGCCGGTGCGGGTCAGCTGCTGCGCGAGCGCGCGCGCCCCACGCTCGGCCTCGAACAGCTCGCTCCGCTCGAGCGCGCCGCGCGTCGCGTCGGCGAGGTGGCGCGCGACCTCGAGGTCGTCGTCGCTGAACGAGCGCTCCTCGGCGAAGAAGATGAGCACGAGCCCACGGCCGGTCTCCCGCGGCGCGTCGACGGGGACGGAGATAACTGAGCGATAGCCGTTACCGGCCGCCGCGGAGCGCAGATCGGGGAGCAGCCGCTCGTCGTCGGAGATCGAGGAGGAGACGAGGATGCGGCCCTCCGCGGCCGCGCGGAAAAGCGGCCCGTGGCGTTCCGCCGCCCGCTCGTCGAGCATGCGCGCGAAGTCCGCGGGCAGCTCGTGCGTTCCCACGGCTTCGAGCCGGCCGCTCGACGGGACGAGCACGGCCGCCGAGCTTCCTCCGAGCGCCTCCGCGGCGGCCTGGGCGACTGCCCCGAGCGTCGCCGCCCGCGACAGCGACTGACCGAGGACGGACGCAATGCGGTAGAAGCCGCGCTGGATCCGCGCCTGGCGCGAGCTCTGCGTGAACATCTCCGCGTTCCGCAGCGCGAGCGACGCGAGGCCGGCGAACGCCTCGAGGACGTCCGCGTCGCGCGGGCCGAAACGGCGGCCCTCGCGCCGGCCGACGCCGAGGACGCCGCGAACGTCGTCGCTCCACGTCATCGGGGCGGTGATCACGTCGGTGAACCCGTCATAGGCGGGATGCGGGACGGGGGCCGCAAGCTGGCCGTAGGCGCTTTCGATCAGCGGCCGCCCCTCACGGACGGCAGCACCAGCGAGCCCTCGGCCCGCCGGGAACTCGAAGCCGACGAGAGAGCGGTCAAAGCCATGCACCGCAACGCAGCGGAAGACGCCGCGGTCGCCGTCGAGGAGGTAGCAGTCCGCGGCGTCGGCTTCGAGCAGACGGGCGAGCTGGTCGGCCAGCCGTTGCAGGACGACGGCGAGGTCCAGGTCGCTGCTGAGGACATGCGCGGCGCGGAGCAGCGCGCTCTGCTGGGCCAGGCGCTCCTCGTTCTCCTCGAGCAGGCGGCCGAGCCGCAGCGCCAGGCCGACCTCGGCGGCGACGCCACCGAGCAATACGAGCTCGGCCTTGCTCCATGCCCGGCCGGCCGGCCGAAACAGGCTGACGAAGCCGGCGGGCACCTCGTGGGCAACGACCGGGATGGCGACGGCCGTGAGCTCGCCGACCGGCCCGACAACGGCTCCCTGCTCCGCCGCGGCGCGCTCGAGGAGCTCGAGCTCCGGGGTGTCCTCTCCAGCTGGCCCGTGCGACCGAGCGTGCCACTCTGCCTCGATGCGCAGGCCGTCCGGCAGCTCGCCGATGCGGACGATGCAACGCGAGGCGTCGAGCGCTCGTCCCATCTCCTCCGCAGCCCCGGCGAGTGCGGCGGAAACATCGAGCTCGCTTCGGAGCCGCCGGGCGATCGAGGCGAGCAGCCGCTCCCGGGTCAGAGCCTCCTCGAGCGCGAGGCTCGTCCGCAGCCGCTCGAGCGCGACGGCCGCCTCGGAGGCGAGCGTCTGCATCACCGCCAGATCCTCGTTCGTGAACACCCGGGCCTCGTCGAGCGTGGCGACCGAGATCACGGCGGTCACGCGCTCCTGGACGAGGAGCGGGATGAAGGCGGCGCTCTTCGCGCCCACGACGTCGGCGATGCGCCGGCTGATGAGGCCCGAGCTCTCGGTGTCGTAGACCGTGAATGCGGTCGCCTCGAAGACCGCGCTCGCGATCCCCGACGGCTCTTCATAGAGATCGAGCCGCAGGTCGCGCCACCAGTCGAAATCCTCCCCGGCTGATCGCGCGAGATAGCCGGCGGCCTCGCGCCCATCGTCGGAGACGAAGGTGAGGGCGACGAACCCGACGTCGAAGAGCTCCGCAAGCTCGTCGAGCAGCGTGCGGGCGACGCCCTCGACGTCGGCGCTCCGCGCCAGCTCGGCGGCGACGCGGCTCACGCTCTCGAGCTCCCGCTCACCGGCCGTGCGCCCGGGGCGCGGTCCGCCACGGCGAAGGATCGCGAGCAGGAGCAGCGCGGCGGCCGCGGCGCGGCCGAACGCGCGAACGGTCGGGAGCCTGTCTGGGATCCTCACTGGGCCTCCGGGATTGTACGGAGAGCCGTTTCTTAGGGCCAGAAATCGGGCCCGGACGTGGAAAAGCCCGCCGCTCGGGGGGTCGGTGCGGCGGGCTCTCCCGATTGCTCCCCGCAAGGCGTCGAAGACGCCGCGCGGTTCGCATCGCCCAGTGGAAGGGAGGCTAGAGCCCGTTTGCGAGCCGGACAATGGGCCGTACGGCCCATCTTTGCAAGGGGGAAAGATCGCCTCGTGCTCTTCTTCTCACGTGCGCCTAACGCGTCCGGGCTATCGTCCCCGGTCAGTGGTGAAGCGCCTCCTCCTCGCCTCGCCGCGGGGCTACTGCGCAGGCGTCGAGCGGGCGGTCGAGACGGTCGAGCGCGCACTCGCGCTCTACGGCAGCCCCGTCTTCGTCCGCAAGCAGATCGTCCACAACTCGCACGTCGTCGAGGACCTGCGGTCGCGCGGCGCGGTCTTCGTCGAGTCGCTGACGGAGGTTCCCGAGGGAGCGACGGTCGTGTTCTCCGCCCACGGCATCGCACCGGCGGTGCGCCGCGAGGCGAACGAGCTTCGCCTCACGACGATCGACGCCACGTGCCCCCTCGTGACCAAGGTGCACGCGCAGGCGCGCCGCTATGCGGAGGCCGGCCGCACGATCGTCCTTATCGGGCACGCGGGGCACGAAGAGGTCGACGGAACGCTCGGCGAGGCGCCGGACTCGATCGTCCTCGTGCAGTCGGTGGAGGACGCCGAGCGCGTCACGCTCCCGCAGGAGACGCCGCTCGCCTACATCACGCAGACGACGCTCTCGGTCGACGAGACGAGCGACATCGTCGCGGTGCTGCGCCGCCGCTTCCCCCGCATCGCGGGCCCGGCCCGCGAGGACATCTGCTACGCGACCTCGAACCGGCAGTGGGCGGTGAAGGAGCTCGTAAATGCCGTCGACCTGCTGCTCGTCGTCGGCTCGCGGAACTCGTCGAACTCTCAGCGGCTCGTCGACGTCGGCCGTGCCGCCGGAGTGCCGGCGCATCTCGTCGACGACCTGCGCGACGTCGACGAGCGCTGGCTCGACGGCTGCGAGACGGTCGGCCTCACCTCCGGGGCGTCAGCGCCGGAGCGGCTCGTCGCGGACGTCTGTGCGTGGTTCGAGGCTCGTGGAGCCGAGGTGTCCGAGCAAGAGGCGGTGCACGAGGACGTCAGCTTCCGGCTCCCGGTCGAGCTCCGCCGCGCCGAAACGACCGCGGCCTAGTTCTTCCGGATCTCGAGCTCCTCGCCCAGGTCGATCGAAGTGGCGAGCACCTCGCGCGCGATCCAGTCGCCGTGGTGCTCGACGAGCCCGCGCTGGGCCTCTGGCACCGTGAGCACGATCCGGTCCGTCAGCTCGAAGCCCTCCTCCTTGCGCAGCGAGTTGACGCGGTGGATGAGCTCGTACGCCTCGCCCTCGAGCACGAGCTCGGCGTCCAGGCCGAGGTCGAGGGCGACGACGACACCGTCGCCGGACGCGACCGCCCAGCCCTCGCGCCCGCCGCGTTCGACGAGCACCTCGTCGGGCTCGAGCTCGCGTCCCAGGAC
>DASQCM010000131.1:0-5787 GCA_035634675.1 Gaiellaceae bacterium | reverse complement strand
CAGCGCTTCCACGACCGGCCTTTCTTCCTCTACCTCGGCCGCCACATCGGCCTTCCGGTCGCGCTCGAGGGCGCGCTGAAGCTGAAGGAGATCTCGTACATCCCGACCGAGGCGTACTCGGCCGGCGAGATGAAGCACGGGCCGATCGCGCTGCTCGCCGAGGGGACGCCGGTCGTCGTCGTGGCGACGAACATCCACGTCTACGACAAGATCGTCTCCAACATCCAGGAGACGCGGGCGCGTGGCGCGCACGTGATAGCGATCGCGACCGACGGCAACGAGGACATCCAGCATCACGCCGACGACGTGATCTACGTGCCGCGGACGCCGAACTTCCTTCAGGCGTCGCTCGCCGTGATTCCGCTCCAGCTGCTCGCCTACCGGATCGCGCGGCTGCGCGGCCTCAACGTCGACCAGCCTAGGAACCTGGCCAAGACCGTCACGGTGGAGTAGCGGCCACCTCGCGCCAGAACTCGGCGAATGTCCGCTCGTGCAGGAGCCCTGCGCGGACGACGGCGGCGTGGTTCGGGTTGGTGACGGTGTCGGCCTTGGTCTCGTAGACCGCGAGCCGAGCGCGGTGGGCCTCCTCCTGCGCCTGCGCGAGCTCGGTGACCTCGTCCGCGCTCAGCCCCTCGCCGAAGAAGAGCTTGAGCAAGCCCGCGTCGCGGATTTGCGGCTGCTCGCTCGTCGGCTCCCGTAGCCAATCGTCGAGCGCTTGCCGGCCGGCGGCCGTGAGCGTGTAGACGCGGCGCCGGCGTCCCTCGGCCTCGCGCTCCTCGTCGAGCAGTCCGAGCTCCACGAGGTGGCCGGGTTCGGCGTAGAGCTGGGAGTGCGGGAAGTTCCAGAAGTAGCCGACCGAACGCGACGCCTTCTGTTTCATGTCGTAGGAGGTCGTCGCTCCCTCGGCGACCATGCCGAGCACGACGTAGGAGACCGGCGTGAGCTGAGGACTTGACATGCCCTCGAAGCATAACGTACGCTCCGGATGATCCGAACCGGACTATGTGAAGAGGGGGAGGAAGATGGGATTCACCGAGAGACTCGCTCGCGCGTCGGCCGCCCACCCGCGTCGGACACTCGCGCTCTGGGGAGTCGCCGTGCTCGTGGCTCTCGGCCTCGTCGCGACCTCGCTGCACGGGCTGACCTCGAACTCGCACGTCGTGGGGAATCCGGAGTCCACGAAGGCGGCCGACGCCGTCGCTCAGGCATTCCCGCGTCTCGCCGAAAGTGCGAAGGGGGACTTCGTCGTCGTCAGCTCGAGCCGCTACCGGGCGAGCTCGCCCCGGTTCAAGACATTCGTCGGGCATCTCGCCGGTGAGCTCAAGGCGACGGGAAACGTCGACGGCGGCCACGTGGCGGCCGTCTCGTCGAACGGGCATGCAGTGCTCATCGCGCTCCTCATCGGCAGCGACTCGGGCGCGGATCCTGTCGAGCAGCTCGTCGAGCAGGCGAACGGCGGCACCTTCTCGGTGGGCGTCACCGGCTACCGGACCGCGAATCGCGACTTTGGCAAGCAGTCGCAGACCGACCTCGAGAAGGGCGAGCTCGCCTTCGGCCTGCCGGCGGCACTCCTCGTCCTCGTCCTCGTCTTCGGCGCGGTCGTCGCGGGTCTCGTGCCGGTGCTGATGGCGATCCTGTCGATCATCGTCGCGCTGGGTCTCGTCGCGCTGATCTCGCTCGGCTTCGAGCTCTCGATCTTCATCGTGAACATGCTCACGGGCATGGGACTCGCGCTGGGGATCGACTACTCCCTCTTCGTGGTCTCCCGTTACCGCGAGGAACGCGGCTACGGCCTCACGACGGAGGACGCGATCGCGCGCTCCGGCGCCACCGCAAGCCGCGCGGTGCTGTTCAGCGGCTCGACCTTCGTGATCGCGCTGCTCGGCATGTTCATCGTCCCGACCTCGATCATGCGCAGCCTCGCGCTCGGGGCGATCCTCGTCGGCATCGTCTCCGTCGCGGCGGCGCTGACGCTCCTGCCCGCATTGCTGAGCCTCGTGGGCGACCGGGTGAACGCGCTCCCCGTGCCCGTGCTCGGCCGGAACCTCGGCCGCGCCGATGCCGTGGAGGGGCACTTCTGGCGCAGGATCGTGGACGGCGTGCTGCGCCGGCCGGTGCTGTGGCTCACGGTCGCCGTGGTGGGGCTGCTCGCCGCGGCCTCGCCGATCTTCGGCTTGCATATCGGGGCAAACGGCGTCAGCACGCTGCCGGACAACCTGCCCTCGAAGCAGGGCTACGTCCTCCTCCAGCGCTCGTTCCCAGGCCAGAACCCCGAACCGGTCAACATCGTCGCCGTCGGCGGCGGCCCACGGACTCGAGCCGACCTCGTCGCGCTGCGCAGCCGCCTCAACGCCGACCCGCGCTTCGGGGCCGGGACGATCAGCGCTTCGAGCGGCAAGCAGGTCTACCTGCTGACCGTCCCGCTGCGCGGGGACCCCGCCGGTACGTCTGCGGTGGCCGCGGTCCGCGAGCTCCGCGGGCGCCTCATCCCTTCAGTCTTCGCCGACGGCGGTGCCAGGGTCTACGTCGGCGGGCAGACGGCCGAGGATGTCGACTACTTCGATGCGGTCACGAATCCGACCCCGTACGTCCTCCTCTTCGTCCTCGGGCTCAGCTTCATCTTGCTCACGATCGCGTTCCGCTCGATCGTCGTAGCGGCGGTCTCCGTCCTGCTCAACCTCCTGTCGGTCGCCGCGGCGTACGGCCTCCTGACGCTCGTATTCCTCGACGATCGCGGCGCGAGCCTGTTCGGCTTCGAGCACACCTCCGTGATCGACGCCTGGGTGCCGCTGTTCCTCTTCTCCGTCCTGTTCGGGCTTTCGATGGACTACCAGGTGTTCCTGATGAGCCGGATCAAGGAGCGGTACGACAGCTCGGGGTCGACGCACGATGCGGTGACGTGGGGCGTTGCCTCGACCGCGCGGATCATCACGGGCGCCGCGCTGATCATCGTGGTCGTCTTCGCCGGCTTCGCCGCCGGGAAGCTCGTGATGTTCCAGCAGATGGGATTCGGCATCGCTGTCGCCCTGCTGATCGATGCGACGATCATCCGCTCGGTCGTCCTCCCGGCAGTGCTCGGCCTGCTCGACAAGCGCAGCTGGTACCTGCCGAGCTGGCTCGAGTGGCTGCCGCACGTCGACATCGAGCGGTCGCCCTCGCCTTCGCCTACTCCGGGGGACGCCGCAGCCGTTTGACCTGCGAGCGGCGGCGCTTCGCGTCGAGGCGGCGCTCGCGGGCCGCGGCGCTCGGTTTCGTCGGCTTGCGCTTGCGCGGCACGCGCAGCGCCTCGCGCAGGGCGGCAACGAGGCGCTCGACCGCGAGCTCGCGGTTGCGGGCCTGGCTCCGCTCGTCCTGAGCCACGGCCCGCAGGACCGGCCCGGCGCGTGCGATCACGCGCCGCTTCTGCGCGGGCGTCAGCGCGTTCGAGGCCTCCACGTCGAAGACGGCGACGACCCGCGTCTCCGACTTCTGCGCGTGCTGGCCGCCAGGGCCGCTCGAGCGGGAGACCTGGAGCTCGACCTCCGCCAGCGGGAGGACGACGGAGCGCGTGACGCGAATAGACTCGGCGGCCATGGCCGCGATTCTGCTCGACGTGGACGGCGTCCTGCACGTCTCCGGCCAGCCCTTGCCCGGCGCGGCCGACGCGGTGCAGCGCCTCCGCGATGCTGGGCACCGGCTCCGATTCGTCACGAACACCACCACGCGCTCGAAGGCCGACCTTGCGGCAGGCCTCAAGTCGTCCGGCATCGATCTCGAGGTGGGGGAGGTGCAGACGACGGCGGACGCGGCCGTCGAGGCGCTTCGGGGCCGGCGTGTCCTCGCACTCGTCATGCATGCGCTCGTCGGCGATCTCGAGGGGGTCGATCTCGTGGGGGACAACGCGGAGGCGGTCTTGATCGGCGGCTGCGACGAGTCGCCCGAGACGAACCTCGTCTTCTCGTACATGAACCTCGCGCGTGCCTTCGCCGAGCTCGAGGTCGGCGCCGACCTCTACTGTCTCCACCGCAACCGCTGGTGGCAGACGCAGCGCGGCCCGCTGCTCGATTCCGGCTGCTACGTCGCCGGGCTCGAGTACGCGGCGCAGACCGAGGCGAACGTGCTCGGCAAGCCGAGCCCCGCGTACTTCGACGCAGCGTGCCGCGCGCTCGACGCGGAGCCGTCGATGACGTGGATGGTCGGCGACGACCTGGAGACGGACGTCGTCGGCGCGCGCGGCGTCGGAATGCACGCGGTCCTCGTGCGGACGGGGAAGTTCCGGCCGGACACGGTCGAGACCTCGCGCGTGAAGCCCGACGGGATCGTCTCCTCGATCGCGCAGCTCCCTGAGTGGCTCGAGGAGCACCTCGCGTGACGGTTCACGTCGGTACGGACCTGATCGAGATCGAGCGGATCCGTCGGGCGCTCGGGCGCTACGCGAGCTTCCGCGAGCGCTGCTTCACCGAGGCAGAGCGCGCCTACTGCGACTCGCGCCCGAACCCCGCACAGAGCTACGCCGGCCGCTTCGCGGGCAAGGAGGCCGTCGGCAAGGCGCTCGGCTTCGGCGTGGCCCGCGCCTTCGCGTGGAGGGAGGTCGAGATCGTCGGGCGGCCCAAGCCGTCCGTGCACCTCTCCGGCCGCCTGGCGGAACGGGCGGCGGCGCTCGGGATCGACTCGGTCGACCTCTCGATGACGCATTCGCGCGAGCTGGCGCAGGCGGTCGCGGTCGTCACCGATGGCTGAGCTGGAGCCGCTCTACACGGCAGACGAGATGCTCGCCGCGGAGACCGGGCACGACGTCGATGCGATGATGCAGCGCGCAGCTGCGGCCGTGGCGGAGGAGGTGATGCGGCGATTCCCCGACGCGCGGCGGATCGCGCTGCACGCGGGCGGCGGCGCGAACGGAGGCGACGGACGCATCGCCGGCGACATCCTGGAAGGGCAGGGCCGCGAGCTCGTGGACGAGCAGCCCGACGTCGTGATCGACGCGCTGCTCGGGACCGGCCTGAAGGGAGCGCCCCGCGAGGAGAGGTCGCGCCTGATCGAGCAGATCAACGCGGTGAGTGCTCCGGTCGTGGCGGTCGACGTCCCTTCGGGCGTCAATGCCTCGACCGGAGAGGTGGCCGGTGCTGCCGTCCAGGCCGACGTCACGGTCACGATGCACGGCCCCAAGGTCGGCCTTGCGGTCGGGCCGGGCCGCTTCCACGCCGGCGAGGTGGTCGTCGCCGACATCGGCCTCGAGCCGGCTGAGACCGTCACTCGCCTCGTGACCGAGGAGATCCTGGAGCGGATTCCGCCGAAGACGGGGCGCGACACGAAATACAGCTCCGGCTCCGTGCTCGTGGTCGGCGGCTCGCGCGGCATGAGCGGAGCGGCAGCCCTCTGCGCGCGCGCAGCTTTCCGCGCCGACGCGGGCTACGTGGCTATCGCCGCTCCGGCCGAGTCGCTCCCCGTGCTCGAGACGCTCGTGCTCGAGGCCGTCAAGCGCCCGCTCGAGCAGGTCTTCGACGCCGTGGGCCGGGCGACTGCGCTGGCGATCGGGCCGGGGCTCGGGCGAGGGGACGAGGCGAAGGCGCTCGTCCGGCGGCTCCTCGCGGAGACCGACATCCCGGCGGTCGTCGACGCCGACGCGCTGTTCGAGCTGGAGCCGTTCGAGCGGGCCGAGCCGACGGTGCTGACGCCGCACTCCGGCGAGCTCGGGCGCCTGCTCGGCGAGGAGTCGTCCTGGGTGGACGCCCACAGGCTGGAGGCGCTTGCACGCGCCGTCGACCGCTTCGGCTGCGTCGTCCTCCTCAAGGGAGCGGACACGCT
>DASQCM010000130.1:0-6919 GCA_035634675.1 Gaiellaceae bacterium | reverse complement strand
CCTCAGACCGGCGACTACGTGGTGCCCGGAGCGCTCGTGCCCGTCCAGATCGACCGCGAGCGCGACGAGGGGATCTATGTGGAGCCAAACGTCTGGATGGTGCACCCGGCGGCTGACGGCACGGCACCACCGGGCGAGCGTCTTCCCGCCCGAGGCGGGCCGCGCTAGCCGGCCTGGAGCTCGTCGACGCCGGCTTCGGCTTCGGCGACGCAGCGCTCGAACTCCGCGAACGCGTCTGCCCACGTCTGTGGGCTCCGCAGGTCGACTCCGAGCGGTAGGAGCAGGTCCTGCGGCGAGCGCGATGCGCCGCTGCCGAGGAACTCGAGATACGCCGGGACGAACCGCTCCGGATCCTCCCGGTAACGCGCCGCGAGCGAGAAGGCGATGAGGTGCGCGAACGCGTAGGCGTAGGTGTAGAAGCGGACGTGGATGAAGTGCGGGATGTAGGTCCAGCCGAGCCGGTAGCCGTCCGGTAGCTCGATCGAGTCGGCGTAGTAGCGGCCGTTCTCCTCGATCCACATCTCCGCGAGCCGGTCGCGCGTCAGGCCCTTGCCCTCGCCGCGGGCCCCGTACGCCCGCTGCTCGAACCGCGCCATCATCGTCTGGCGGAAGATCGACGCCATCGCGCCCTCGGCGCGGTCGGCGAGAAGCATCGCGCGCGTCGCAGGATCCTCCTCGCGGTCGATCAGGCGCTCGACGGCGAGCAGCTGCGCGAACGTCGACGGCACCTCGGCCAGCGCGAGTCCAGTGTGGTACGAGCGGTACGTCTGGCGCTCCAGCGCCAGCACCCCGTGCACCGCGTGACCGAACTCGTGCGCCAGCGTGACGACGTCGCGGAGCTGGTCGGTGTAGTTGAGGAGGACGTACGGGAGGACGGTCTTCGAGACCGTGTTGCAGTAGGCGCCGCCGACCTTCCCTGGCCGCGGCTCGGCATCGACGTGCCCGCGTCCGAGGCAGCTGCGGAAGATCTCGCCCAGCCGCGCGTCGAACGCGCTCAACGAGTCGTCGACCATCCCGACCGCCTCCGTCCACTCGACTCGGCGGTCGCTCCCGACGGGCGCGTACTGGTCGGCGAGCAGCAGCCGCTCGAGGCCGAGCACCTGTGCCTTGCGGACGAACCAGCGGCGGCCGAGAGGGTAGTGCTCCTCGATCGCGACCATCATCGCCTCGACCACGTCGCCGTCGAGCTCGTTGCGCTGGTTGGTGGGCCACATCACGTCCGGAATGCCGCGCAGCCTGTCGACCGCGAGCCGGTCGCCGACGATGGCGTCGTAACAGGCCGCCTGAACGTCTGCGACTCCCTCGAGCACGCCGTAGAGGACGTCCAGCGCCGCCAACCGCAGCTCCCGGTCGGGATGGTGGACGTAGGAGAGGAGGCGGTCGATCGTGTGCGGCTCGGGGCCGTCGCCGCCGTCGAACTCCACCGTCAACGTGGCGAGCTCGCGGCCGTGCAGGGACTCCCAGGCGGAGAGCGCCGGGCGGCGCGCGTTGAGCGCCTGTTCCTCGCCCTCCGGCAAGACGTACGGCTTCTCCTCGCGGGCGACCTGAAGCCGGTGCGCGTACGGCTCGAGCTCCGCCGCTTGCAGGAGCACGTCCGCCTGCCCGTCGTCGAGCGCCAGCCACTCGAGCTCGACGAAGAGGAGGACGCTCTCGAGGTCGGCGGCCCGGTCGCGAGCGAGCGTCGCCAGGTCGTTCGTCTCGGGATCCATCGCCTCGGTGTGCTCGCGCGCCGTGGCATAGAAATGGACACGGGACGCGTCCTGCGCGAGCTGGTCGAGCTCGTCGAGCAACTCCCGCAGCTCCTGCGGCCCGGCGGCGCCGACAGTCCCGCGCCGGCGCTCCGCAAAGTCGCGTGCGCGCGCGAGCAACTCGTCCCACTCACGGCGTCCTTGCTCGGCGTCCGGCTCGAGATCGCTCAGATCCCACCGGATTCCGCTTGCGCTCAGGGAAGAGGTGACCGCCACGGCGCAAGAGCGTATAGCCAAGCGCATCGCGCTGCCATACTTGGGCCGCGTGTCTCGTCGCCTGCAGTGGCTCGTCCTCGGAATCGCGCTCGCCCTCGGAGTCGGAATCGGCGCCGTGATCGCCATCGTCCACTCCTCCGGTTCCCCGGCGACGCCGCGGATCGCCTCGGCATCGATCCCGAACCCGCGGCTCGATCCGGGCGCACCGCTCAGCGCCGTCGCGCCCGACTTCACGCTGACCGATCAGCTCGGCAAGCGCGTCTCGCTCCACTCGCTGCGCGGCAAGGTCGTCGTCCTCTCGTTCAACGACCCGGAGTGCACGACCATCTGCCCGCTGACGACGACAGCGCTGCTGCGCGCCAAGGCGCTGCTCGGCCCGGCCGCGCGCGACGTCGAGCTGCTCGGGGTCGGGGCCAACCCGGAGGCGACGCAGGTCAAATGGGTCCGGAGCTACTCGCAGGCGCACGGGATGATGCGCAAATGGCGCTTCCTTACGGGGTCGCTGCCCCAGATGAAGAAGGTCTGGACGTCGTACGGGATCGCGGCGTCGGTGATCAAGGGGACGATCGACCACACGCCGGCCACCTACGTGATTGACACGCACGGCCGGGAGTCCCGCCTCTTCCTGACCGAGATGGCCTACTCGAGCGTCCACCAGCTCGGATACGAGCTCGCCCAGAGCATCGCGGCGGTGCTCCCCGGTCGCCCGCGGCTGCAGGCGAAGCAGTCGCTGGCCGCGATCCGGCTGCTCGGCCCGCGAACCTCGGTCACGCTGCCGCGTGCCGGCGGGGGGACGGTCAGGCTCGGGCCCGGCTCCGGGCCGCACCTCGTCCTCTTCTTCGACACCTGGGCGTCGGAGCTGTTCGACCTCGACTCCGAGCTCGACGCGCTCAACCTCTACCAGTCGAAGGCGCGCCGCAGCGGCCTGCCGCCGCTTGTCGCGATCGACGAAGCAGGGGTCGAGCGGTCGCCCGCGGCGTTGCCGCAATTCCTACGGAACCTGCCCAAACCGCTCCTTTTCCCCGTCGCGGTCGACGACAGCGGCCGCGTGGCCGACGGCTACCGCGTGCAGGATTCGCCGTGGCTGACGCTCGTATCGGGCTCGGGCCGCTTCCTCTTCTACTACGACGTCAGCGTCAAGGGCTGGCCGACCCTGTCGCAGCTAGTCACGAAGGTGCACGCGGCGCTGGCGCGTACAAAAAGCTAACCGGATCTGACCCATACGGGGGACGCCGGGTCGGATGGTCCGTCGACTAGACTCCGCCCTCACGCCGAAAGCGAGCGGCCGCACTCTGCGACGGCCGCGCCCATCGACGGGAGTTCCCTTTCTTGTTGCGAACGATTCGCCTGCCCACACTGCTGCTCGCCGTTGCCCTTGCGCTGGGGCTCATGCTCGTGCGACCGCTACAGGGACGTGCGACCCACGTCCTGCGAAAGCACCACCGAGCCCACCACCGAACCCACCAAACTGGGCATCTCCATGCGCCGAGGCACCATCGGCACCACCGGGTTCACCTGCATCGGCGACACCATCCGTTCGGCAACCGGGTCGTCGCCTACGCGCGGCACTTCCTCGGCGTTCGGTACAGCTGGGGCGGCACGTCGCCGCGGACGGGCTTCGACTGCTCCGGCCTCGTCCGCTTCGTCTACGGCCACTTCGGCATCACGCTGCCCCACACCAGCTACGGCGACCTCGTGCGCGGGCGACGGGTTTCGCGGCGGTGGCTCAAGCCAGGCGACCTCGTCTTCTTCTACGGCGCGAGCCACGTCGGCATCTACGCCGGCAGCGGCCGCTTCATCGAAGCGCCGCACAGCGGAGCCGCAGTCCGAATCTCCACGATGCGCGGCTGGGCCGGCGCCGGGTACTACAGCGCGCGCCGCCTGAACGTCGGCTAGTCGCCCCGGCGGGCTACTTCATCTTTTCGGCCATGGCCGTGAGCAGCTTCCAGGCGATCGCCGAGTTGCTCTCGACGAGCGGCCGGAAGTCCCACGGAGTCATGCCGTAGCAGACCATGTCCGTTCGCGCGGTCAGCGTGGCAGTGCGCGGCGAGTCGTTGATGAGCGCGATCTCGCCGAAGTAGTCGCCGGGACCGATGGAGGCCTTCTTCTCGCCGCCGACGCTCACGTCCGCCTCGCCCTCCTCGACCACGAAGAAGGCGGCGCCTCCCGAGCCCTCCTGCGTCATAGTGTCGCCGGCCTTGAAGCGGCGCTCACGCATGCTGCTCGCGACCTCCTCGAGTTCCTTCTTGTCGAGCCCGGCGAAGAGCGGGACCTTCTTCAGCGTGTCGGCGGCTGCGCTCATGCGCGCAGTTATATACGGCGCCGCTTCTCCGTGCGAGCAGAGGCCGGTTGCAGCGAGGATAGGCGGATGCGCGTCCACGTAGTCGGGTGCTCGCCCGCCTGGCCGAACCCCGGCGGCGCCCAGTCCGGCTATCTCGTCGAGGAAGACGGCCGGCGGCTGCTGCTCGACTGCGGGCCCGGAGTCCTGCCTCGCCTCCGCCGAATGGAGCCGTGGCCGCGTGTCGACGCGATCGTCATCACCCACTTCCACCTGGACCACTGGGGCGACGTCGTCCCGTGGGCGTTCGGCGGACTGTTCGGTGCGGGACACGAGGTGGAGCCGCCCGAGCTGTGGCTACCCCACGGCGGTCGCGAGACCCTGCACGGGCTCGATCCCGTCCTGTATGCGAACGCGATCCTCGAGCACTTCCCGGTGCAGGAGTACGCGGAGGAGACGCCGTTCGTCGCCGCGGGCTTCGAGCTCGTCGCGTACCGCATGCTCCACTACGCGCTCGAGAGCTACGGCCTGCGCGTCTCGGACGGCGACCGGACGCTCGCCTACAGCGCCGACTCGGCGCCGTGCGACGGGCTGGTCGAGCTCGCGCGCGACGTCGACCTCTTCCTCTGCGAGGCGACCCTCGCGCAGCCGGAGGCGGGCATCCGAGGCCACCTCACGGCCGACGAGGCCCTCGAGGCGTTCTCGTCGTCGGGAGCCCGGCGGCTCGTGGTCATCCATCGCCCGGACGAGCTCCCGCTTCCGGATGACGTCGAGCGAGCCTACGACGGCCTCGAGCTCGACGTCTGACCCACATCCGGACCTAGCCGGAACGCGCGCTCGCCGAGGAGACGGTGGCCTTCGATCGACGGGTGGTCGCCGTCGTCGGTCAGTCCCGCTCTAATCCGCCGAGCGTCGGATGGGTCCGCGAGGGTGTCGTGGAACGGGAGGAGCGTTGCCCCCGTGGTGTCGGCGAGCTCCCCGATCAGTTTGTTCAGCTCCTGGATGGCGGCCGCCGAACGCTTGTCGCCGTTGTTCCACGGGAGCACGTCCGTCACCGCAAGCGCGAGCCCGGCGGCCGCGCCGCGATCCAGCATCGCTTCGAGGTTTCCGGCGGCCTCCTCGACGGGCCGGCGTTGCGCGACGTCGTTGATCCCGCCCTGCACGACCAGCACGTCCGCGCCGGGCAGGACGAGGTCGAGTCGTCGCGCGATCTCGTCCGTTCGCTCGCCGTAGACCGCCGTCGTGCGGAACTCGAGCCGAGGGTTGGCGGAGGATGCCCACCACTGCCACTGGCTGCGCTCGTCGGGCGACGCGATCCGCGCCCGGACGGCGGGGTCGGGATCCCACAACGGCGAGCCCGCCGAGATCGAGTCGCCGGCTACGGCCACCGCGATTGGGGACATGTCCACGCAAGGAACAGTCTGTTACTTGCAGATCAGTGCCGTGCGATCAGCCGCTGCGCGGAACGAGCTCGACCACAAGGTCGCACTGGAGAGCTTCCGCGATGCGCAGGAGCGTGTCGATCCGCGGTGGGCGGCCGCCGCGTTCCAAGCGTGCGATCGCCGACTGCGTCGTCCCGCACAGCTCAGCGAGCTCGCGCTGCGAGAGGCCCATCTCGACGCGGCGCTCCGCGACCCGCTCCGCGATCTGCGCGAAGAACCAGCCGCGGTCGCCCGCGACGATCCGCTCGCGGAGCCGCTCTACCGGGCCCTTGACCTCTGCACGGGCCTTCGCCGCCATGACAAGAGCATAGCGACCCTGCTATGTCGGGACGCGGTCGCGCACGACCGGGCGGACGGGATCGCCCACACGGACCCGTCCGGCCTGCACGACAGCGCCGTGGACGCCGAACGGCAGCGGCTCGGTACGACCGTCGGGGCGATACTCCGCCAGCGTCCCGAGGGTGTCGAAGTCGACCTCGGCCGTGTCCGGATTCGTCTTCGTGACGACGCAGCGGCCGACGTCGCCGGTGAAGGCGAGCACCGCGTCGCCGACCTCGACTCGACTGCCGATCCACTCGTCCTCCTCGTGGGGACCGACGCCGTCGACCTCGAACAGCATCCGGAAACGACGCCCGTCGACCGGCTCGGCGGCGCCAGCCTCGTCGCGCAGCCGCTCGAGCGAGGCGCGCGAGATGAGAGTCGCCGCGCCGCCGCCCACGCCGCGGTCCACACCGCCCCGCTCCGACCAAAGAAACGTCAGCGGTTCGCCGACATACGCCGCCAAGGCCTCTTGCCAAGGCCCGGGCACCGCCCGCGACGGATGCGGCCGGCCGTACATCGTCGCCTCGACCGGCTCGCCCGGCTCGACGATGCCTTCGACGCGCTCGCCGTCCGGGAACGCGAGCGTGAGCCGCCGGGTCGCCTCGTCCCACTCCGCGCGTACAAGCAGGAGTTGGGGGAAGAGCTTGTCGTTCGCGAGGCGGCCGTTGCCGTCGACGAGCCAGAACCGCCGATCGCCGGCGACGCCGGTGAAGTCGAGCTCGACCTCTTCCGGATGCACCAACGCGAGCGCCTTTACAGGCGCAATCGAGATCCTCGCTACGCGGCCCTCCACAGCCCCAACCTAGCTCGCCGACGTGAAGCCGCGTGGAGCGCCGCCGCGATGCGGCGCTCCACACAACTCAACGACAACTGCTCTAGGCGGGAAGCACGGGCGGCGTGCGCCGGTGCGTGAT
>DASQCM010000129.1:0-5878 GCA_035634675.1 Gaiellaceae bacterium | reverse complement strand
ATGATGAAGTTCCGCCGCTACAGCGTCCAGCTGTACGAGGAGCTCGGGGTCTTCGACCGAGTGGGATCGCTGCGCATCGCGTCGAGCCACGACAGCCTGCTCGAGCTGCGGCGCGGCATCTCCCGTGCCCGCGCGATCGGGCTCGATGCGGAGCTCGTCGGCCCGGACGAGGCGCGGGCCTTACTGCCCGCGATCACCGACCGCGAGCTCTACGGCGCGGTCTGGATGCCGGGCGATGGGGCGGTCGACCCGCACATCGCGACCTACGAGTTCGCCTCCGCGGCCCGCGAGCTCGGCGTCGAGATCCGGACGCGCACGCTCGTGACCGGCATCGATGTCCGCGACGGGCGCGTTCGCGCCGTCGAGACGCAGGAAGGCCCGATCGAGTGCGAGATCGTCGTGAACGCCGCCGGCATGTGGGCACCGCGCGTGGCTGCGATGGTCGGGGTGTTCGCCTGCTCGATCCCGGTCGACCACCAGCACATCGCACTCAAAGCGGTGGACGGGCACGAGCTCCCGCATGATGCGCCCTGCTTCCGCGACACCGACAACCTCGTGTACGGGAAGGCGGAGAGCGGCGGCGTCCTCTTCGGCGGCTACGAGCCCAACCCGGTGTCACGGTGGGAGGGCGGCGTGCCGTGGGAGCACGGAGCCCGGGTCCTGCCCGCGGACCCCGAGCGGTTCGAGCAGCTGATGGCCGGCGCGGTGCGACGCTTTCCCTTCCTCGACGACGCGGGGATGATCTCGCTCGTCTGCCATCCGGACGCGATGACGCCCGACGGGAATCCCCTGCTCGGCGAGATGCCGGGCATAGGCGGGTTCTGGATCGCGGCAGGCCTGTCGTTGAACGGTTTCGGCGGCGCCGGCGGGCTCGGCAAGGCGCTCGCCGAGCTGGTCACGTCCGGCGAGGCCGAGGTCGACGTCCAGCCGTACCGACCCTGGCGCTTCGGCGGGCCGTACCGCGACGCGTCGTTCGCGGGCGCGGGCGGGCGCGAGGTCTACAAGTACTACTACCGGCTGAGGTACCCATACGACGTGTCCGAAGCGGGCCGGCCGAAGCGCCTCTCGCCGATCCAGTCGCGGAACGAGGCAGTCGGCGCAGTCTTCGGCACGAAGAACGGCTGGGAGCGCGCGGAGTGGTACGAGCCCGGCGCGCCATGGCGGCGAGCCGGCGAGGAACAGCGGCACGCGGGCGGCTGGACCCGGCCGCCGTGGCACGACCGTCTCGCGGTGGAGCACGCGGCGATCCGCGAGCGCGCCGGCATCCTCGACATGACCTCGTTCGGAAAGCTCGAGCTGTCCGAGCTGGACGTGCTGGAGCGGGTCTGCGGCGCGCGGATCGACCGCCCAATCGGGTCCATCGCGTATACGCAGCTGCTCGACGAGCGGGGAGGCATCGTCGGCGACGTCACGGTCACGCGTCTCGCGGAGGATCGCTTCCGCGTGGTCACGGGAGCCGGCGCGGTCGACTCCGACCGAGGCTTCCTCGAGCAGCAGGGCGCGCGCGTCACGGACGTCACCGACGACTGGGCGGTGATCGGGCTCTGGGGGCCCGCCGTGCGCGGAGCGCTCGAGGACTTTCCTTTCCGGTCGGCGAGGGAGATCGACTTCGGCGGAGTGCCGGTGCTCGCCCAGCGGATGACGTACGTCGGCGAGTACGGCTACGAGCTCTACGTCAGGCCCGACGACGCGCCGCGCGTGTGGGACCACCTCGTGGAGACGCTCGAGCCGGAACCGGTCGGCTACCAGGCGCTCGATTCGCTCCGCATCGAGAAGGGCTACCGCTACTTCGGCACCGACCTGACCGCCCTGGACACGCCGTTCGACTCGGGATTGTCCTTCGCGGTGGCGAAGGACAAATGGCTCGAGCTGGACCGCGACCCGCCGACGATGCTGCGGACGCTGCTCGTCGGTGGCGAGGAGTACCTCACCGTGTACGGAGGCGAAGCCGTGCACCGCGACGGCGAACTCGTCGGCCGTGTCCGCAGTGCCGCATACGGATTCACGGTCCGGCGGAACGTCGCACTCGCGAAGCTGCCGTCGGAATTGGGAGAAGGCAGCGAGGTCGAGGTCGACGTGATGGGCGAGCTCGTGCCCGCAGTCGTGGCGCCGACCGACCTCCTCAAATGAGAGGGGCGGCTTTCGCCGCCCCTCGGTCGAGCCCCGCTATTCCGCGGGTATCTCCCCGTAGACCATGCTCATGTCCAGCCCCTGTCGCTTGCGGACGATCCGGGAGCCGACATAGATGGCCAGGGCAACGCCGTAGAGGCAGCCCATGTAGATGAGCGAGTCGTGGTTGTTCGACCCGTACACGCCGTCGCTCAGCCACTTGTAAATGCAGAAGCCGAGGAAAGCGAGGAACAGCGCCGCTGCCGCGGTGATCAGCGGGATTCCCGCAACCTTGTACTTCGCGATCGGTGACGCGTTGTAGATCTCGGGTTTGCGCCACGGCAGGATTCCCGCGGCCACCGTCGAGCCCAGGAACGTCACCGCAATGACAAGCGTCGCGTCGAGTGTCCAGCTCGTGAAGGTCGTGTTGTACGCGTAGAAGTACGAGATGATCAGCGACGGCCCGAGCATGATCAGGATCGCGAAGTAGGGCGTGCCGCGGCGGTCGACCCGGGCCGCCCACTCGGGAAGGATCCGGTCGAACGCGGTCGCGAAGATGACGCGGCTCGCCGTTAGGAACACGGTCCCGACCCAGCCGAAGAACCACAGCGACATCAGCAGGATCACGATGAACTGCAGCCAGGGGCTGACGAAGAACGACGCCAGCGTCACCGGGTAGGGCCAGACACCTCCGAGCTGGTCGGTCCCTCCCCACCAGGCGTTGTTCGCCGAGTTGTAGAAGTTCCAGCCCATCGTGTGGGCGATCAGGAGGAGCAGGATCACCGCGAGCAGCGTCGTGGCGATGAGCGCGCCCGCCATCGCGCCGATGTTCTTCTTGAAGTCCGAGGCGCCCCGGACCTCGCCGTACAGGGTCGCGCCCCAGTTCGACCACAGGTTGAAGAACGCGATCATCGGGATCAGGAGCAGCGTCGAGCCGAACGCGACGCCGCCGAGCGATCCCGCGTGCGGGTACGTGCCCTTGGCGATCGTGTCCGCATACGGGTTGGCGGAGGTCGAGTGGTACGTGTGGTGCGCGTAGTGGTTGAACGCTGCGATGAACTCGTTCTTCGAGTGGAAGATCAGCAGGCCGAAGATGATGAGGAGGCCCGCCATCCCGCTGTAGAAGCAGAGCTTCTGCAGCTTGGCGTAGCCACGCATGCCGATCGAGATGAAGACCGCCGCCAGGACGGCCGTGATCACCGACGCGGTGAAGATGCCCTTCGGCTCGCTCCAGAAGCTCACGAAGCCGCTCCAGCCGAGAATCGCGCCGAGCGGTTGGAAGAACTCCTTCGCGAGGATGTTCGCGTAGATGGGCACCCAGTGCCAGTTGATGAACCACCAGCCGCACACCGCCAGCGTGAAGCCGATCCCGCCGCCGATTACACGGCTGACCCAGACGTAGTCGCCGCCCGCACGAGGCATCACCGCGATCAGCGCCGCGTAGACGATCGTCTGGAAGACGAGGTACGCCCCTGACAGGATGATCGCCAGCATCAAGCTCCCCTTCGGGATGAAGGGGCCGCTCGCGAAGATGTAGAGGCCGAGCGTGATCAGGTTGATCGAGAAGAACGCGTAGATGAACGCGTCCTGCACCGACCAGCCGCGGACGAGCCCGGTCGCCTTACGAACGAAGAGTGAACGCTCCTCGTAGGGAGCTTCACCCGCAATGCTCGCCATGCAGGTTCCCTCCTATCCGCTTGTCAACAGAAACCGCTTCACCTTCTTCTTGCCGTCCAGATCCACGACCGCTCCGAGGAGGTCCCCCTGCTCGTAGGAGCTGCCGGGATTAATGCAGAGCGTTCGGCCGATACGGCAGTTGCCGCGCGACTCGTGGATGTGCCCGTGCAGCGTTAACGCCGGCTTGTGCGCCTCGATTGCCGCTCGTACGGCCGTGGAGCCGACTGGCTTGACGGCCCGCCCGGCGTCCTTGAGCATCATGTCCTCCGTCAGCTCGGGCGCATCGTCCAGGCCCGTTCGATACGGGGGGCAGTGGAAGTTGAAGATGACGCGCTCGGGGGAGGCAGTGACCCCCGAGATTGCCTTCTCGAGACGCGCGCTCAGGTCGGGCTCGTCCTCCTCTCGATAGGTGTGCCAGGGAGTGCGGTTCGACCAGCCGGTCGACACCATCTGGAAGCCGTCGACGTCGATCACGCGACCCTCGGCAAGCTCGACCGTCTTCGCGTTGTCGATGATCTCGTCGACCTCGAACTGGTCGTCGTTCCCGGGGCAGCAGAAGACTCGAACGCCGGTGCCGCCGAGCCGCTCGTCCGCCATCCGCATCCACTTCTCGACGGTCTCGAGCATCTTCTCCTGGAAGAGTCCGTGCCAGTGGCCCTCGTCCTCGGAGAGCCTCTGCAGCTCCACCGGGTCGGTGCGGAACGGGTAATAGCCGCGGCGGATGACCCTGTCCTCGAACGCGGCGACCTCTTCCTCCGTCGTCATCTCGGTGCGGACTTCGAGCAGCGTGGCGTGCCAGTTGTCGCCGCCGTCGTGGATGATCGGGACAAGAGCCTTGCCGGTCATGTCGCCGCCGAGGATGAGGACGTCGGCCTTGTAGTGCGCTGCCGCATTGAGGAACTTGCGCCAGCACGTCTCCGAGCCGTGGACGTCGGTGGCGAAGTACAGCCGCATGGCGCTATCTAAACCTCTTCGGGCAGCTCATACCAGCGCTTTCGCTCTCCGATCTTCGCCCGCAGCCGCCACGAGCGCGATTTCGGGGCGCTTTCGATGCGTTCGAGGATGAGCGAAACCCGGCTCGAGACGACTTCGCGGTCGACGTCGTAGCTGTCGAGCCGATCGCGGAGAGAGGTCAGGTTGTGGGAGATCGTGCGATGCAGGCCCCAGTCCTCCGCGCAGAGGTAGGCGACGTGCGACGCGTTCACGCCCTGGTCGTCGTCGGTGACCTCGTGCTCCAGCAGGAGGGCGACCGTGTCGCGGACGTCCTTTTCGTTCAGTTGGATGATCTGGAGCTTTGTGAGCAGCAGCTCGGCGAGCGGAACCGTGTCGTCGTCCACCGTGAGTCGCTTCTCCAGCGGGATCTCGTGACACATCCGGAACGAGCTCACGAAGACGTCCACCTGCCTGCGGTTCGGGTCGTCGTAGAAGAGGAGCCGCTCCCGGCCGTTCATCGCGTTGAAGCCGAGGTTCGGCTCGTAGCCCATGTCGCGCAGGAGCTTCTGCAGGTCCCCGGCGGACTTCTTCGCCGCCGCGAAGTCGAGGTCCTGGTACTCGCGACTGAGGGCAGGCGGAAGGCCGCGCGACCTCACGTTGACGGCGACGCCGCCGAGGAGGCGGATGGTCAGGCCCGCTTCCCGCGCGGCGGCGAGGACACGGCGACCCTCGGTGACGACGTCCGCGTGGATCTCAGAAGAGGCCGACGGTCCTCCCTTCCGCGTCGATGTCGACGGCGAAGGCGGCCGGCGTCCGTCCGTAACCGGGCATCGTCTGCATGTCGCCGCATAGCGCAACGAGCCAGCCCGCCCCCGTGTACGCGCGGATGTCTCGGACCGGGACGGTGAAACCGGTGGGCGCGTTCGCGAGCGTCGGGTCGTGCGAGAGTGAGAGGTGAGTCTTGGCCATGCAGATCGGGAGCTTGTCGAAGCCGACGCGCTCGAACTCCTCGATTCTCTTCCGCGCGGCGGGCTGGAGGAGGATGCCGTCGCCCCCGTACACGCGCGTCACAATCGCCTCGATCTTGCGCTCGATCGAATCGTCGAGCGGATAGACCGGTGCGAAGTCCGAGGGCTCCTCGGTCGCCTTGACCACGGCT
>DASQCM010000128.1:0-20423 GCA_035634675.1 Gaiellaceae bacterium | reverse complement strand
AGAACCCCGACGGGAGCTTCGGCTGGTACGGCTACATCAACGACGCGCCGAGCCCGGCGAACGCCGCCGTGCCCCAGCTGGTCCCGGCGACGCTGACCAGCCCGACCGAGGCGCAGAAGACCGAGCCGGACAAGAACACCTATCTCGTCCTCTGGGGCCAGAAGGGTGCGGACCCACGCTACGACTATGGAAGGCACTTTCTCTTCCAGGGGCACGAGGCCGGAGTCCAGGACGCGAGCCTCATCACCCGCATCAACCTCGATGCGGACAGCGCACACCGCGTGACGCTCCTCGCCGCGACCGATTCGGGTGGCAAACCGATCGCCGGGATCGACGGCTCGACCTGGGATCCGTGGGCGAAGCGTCTGCTCTTCACGACGGAGAACTCGACCGCGCCGACGTACGCGGCGACCGCGACGTACCCGTCCACCGTGACGGACGTCTCGGGCGCACTCGGCCGGGGCGGCTACGAGGGCATCCAGGACGATTCGGCCGGGAACATCTGGATCGTCGAGGACGTCGGCGGCAGCAACAGGCCGAGCACGACGGCGAAACGGCCGAACAGCTTCCTCTACCGCTACGTGCCGAAGCAGCGAGGCGACCTTGCCAACGGCAGGCTCCAGGTTCTTCAGGTCGAGGACGGCGGTCATCCGGTGACGTTCGCCTCGCAGGCGGGCCAGGGCAATAGCGATCAGGCCGACCTGCGCACGTACGGCAAGACGTTCGAGACGAAGTGGGTGACCATCCACGACACCAAGGACGGGAACGCGCCGTTCGATGCCAACGCGCTCGCGAAGGCAGCTGACGGAACGCCGTTCAAGCGGCCCGAGAACGGGCAGTTCCGGCCGGGCTCCCAGTTCACCCAGTTCTTCTTCGACGAGACCGGTGACACGAACGCGACGAGCCCCGACAACGGCAGCGGCGGGGGGTGGACGTCGATCTTCAAGCTCGTCCAGAAGAACCCGTCGGCCAATGACGGGAAGCTTTCGCTCTTGTTCCAGTCGAAGTCGGCGACGGTCGCGGGCCTCGACAACGTCACCTTCCTCTCGAGAGACCTGATCACGTTCGTCGAGGACGCCGGCGATGGACTGCACGGCCAGCGCAATGCGCTTGACTCCGGGTGGATCTTCGACGTCACGAAGGACTACTCGAAGGGTCTGCAGCCGGTTCGCTGGCTCGCCGAGGGCCGCGATCCGTCGGCGACCCTCGATTCTGCGGCCGGCGGCTTCGGCAAGAACGAGGGAGACAACGAGATCACCGGCGTGCTGGTCTCGAACGGCGATCCCGGCCCGCAGGGCTTGCTCGGCGCCAGGAATCCGAACCTGTGGAACAGCGGTGGCGAGTGGCGCTGGTTCTGGACGCAGCAGCACGGCGACAACTTCACGTGGCAGGTCGAGCTCGCGAAGTAACGTCATCGAGAGAGCACTACCGAGTTGCGAATCCGGCCGGCGCCTGCGACTCGAGCAGGCGCCGGCCGCTCTCTGCCAGATGCAGCCGAAGCGGGTCGGGAGATAGGCTCGTACCGATGGCCACGGTCCGCGCCCGCAAGCGAGCCACGGCCGCCTCCGAGCGGCTGCTCAACCGCGAGCTCTCGTTCATCGACTACGCCGGCCGCCTGGTCGCGCTGGCCCGCGACGAGGCGACCCCGCTACTCGAGCGGCTCTTCTTCCTCAGCGTCTCGGCGGAGATGCTGGACGAGTTCTTCATGATCCGGATCGCCGGGCTGACCGGCCAGGCCGCGGCGGGGGTGAGCAGGCGACTGCCGGACGGCCGGACGCCGCAGCAGACGCTCGTCGAGGCACGCGAGCGGGTCTTCGAGCTCTACGGCACCCAGACGAACCTCTGGAGCGACGAGCTTTGCCCGGCGCTCGCGGCGGAGAAGATCGTCATCTCCGACGTCGAGGAGCTCAACCCGGAAGAGAGGGAGGAGCTCGACGGCAGGTTCCAGCGCGAGATCTTCCCCGTCCTGACCCCGCTTGCCGTCGGCCCGGGGCAGCCTTTCCCCTACATCTCGGCGCTCTCGATCAGCCTCGGCCTCTTCGTCGCCGATCCCGACAGCGGCGAGGCGCGTTTCGCACGGGTCAAGGTGCCGGAGGGCCTGCCGCGTTTCTTCCCGGTGGGGCGCCGCGGCCGCTTCGTGCCGCTGGAGCGCGTGCTGGCGCACTACCTGCCCGACCTGTTCCCGGGGATGGAGATCCTCGAGCGGTCGGTGTTCCGCGTAACCCGCGACGGGGATCTCGAGGTCTCGGACGAGGCCGACGACCTGCTGGAGGCGGTAGAGCTCGAGCTGCGTCGCGCGCGCTTCGGCGAGGTCACGAGGCTCGAAGTCTCGGAGTCGATGTCGCAGGCGATGCGGGAGCGGCTGCAACAGGGACTGCGTGTCGCGGACGAGCTCGTGTATCCGCTCGACGGATTCCTCGACCTGGCCGATCTCGCCGAGCTGACGAAGCTCGACCGGCCGGACCTGAAGAACGAGCCGTGGCTCCCCGTCGCGCGCCCGCCGTGGAACTCGATCGAGTCGGCGTCGGAGCAGTTCACCGCGATCCGGGCGGGCGACCTGGTCGTCCACCATCCCTACGACTCGTTCGCCAGCAGCTTCGAGTCGTACGTCAACCGCGCGGCGGCCGATTCCGAGGTGATCGCGATCAAGTCGACCGTGTACCGGACGAGCGACGACACGCCGCTCGTGCCCGCCTTGATCGACGCTGCGGAGCGCGGCAAGCAGACGGTCTGCCTCGTCGAGATCAAGGCGCGCGGCGACGAGCGGCGCAACATCGAGTGGTCGCGCGCGCTGGAGCAGGCGGGCGTCCACATCGTCTACGGCTTCCCGGGCCTCAAGATCCACGCGAAGATGACGCTGGTCGTGCGACGGGAGGCCGGGCGGCTCCGCCGCTACGTCCACCTCGGCACCGGCAACTACAACGCCGTCACCGCCCGCACCTACGAGGACTTCGGCCTCTTCACCGCCGACGAGGAGATCGCGGACGACATCGCCGATCTCTTCAACCACCTGACCGGGTTCGGGCGGCCCGCGAGCTTCCGCAAGCTCCTCGTCGCGCCGTACACCCTCCGCGAGCGTCTGCTGGAGGAGATCCGCACCGTCGCAGAGGCGGCCACGGCTGGAAAGAAGGCAAGGATCCGGATCAAGGTGAACGGGCTGACGCACCCGCAGGTGATCGACGAGCTCTACGCCGCCTCGGAGGCGGGAGCGCGGGTCGACCTGCTCGTGCGCGGCGTTTGCTCCCTGCGCCCGGGAGTCCCCGGCCTGAGCGAGCACATCAAGGTGCGGAGCGTGCTCGGACGGTTCCTCGAGCACAGCCGGCTCTTCGTCTTCGACGCAGCCGACCGCAGCGTCTCGTTCATGGGGAGCGCCGACCTGATGCCGCGCAACCTCGACCACCGCGTCGAGGTCGTCACGCCGATCGAGGACGTGGCGCTCCAGGCGGAGGTGGCGGCCACGCTCGAAGCGCTCTGGCGTGACACCGCATCGTCCTTCGAGCTCGACGCGAGTGGGCAGTGGAATCGCGTCCAGCCGAAGAAGGACGAACGCCCGCGCTCCGGCCAGCAGGTGCTGATGAGGCGGGCCCGGCGGCGGCTCTCGCTCTCCCGCACACACTGAATCGTCTCCGGTAGTTCACAAGATCGTCACCTGAGCGGTTAGCCGTCTTCCGACGGCGGACCTACGATGCGTAGAGATGCGAATCGGGGTCATCGACGTAGGCTCGAACACGACTCGGCTGCTCGTGGCGGACGCCGCCGCGGACGATCTCGCGCCGCTCGAAAAGGCAAAGGTGCGCCTCGGGCTGGGCGAGGAGATCGAGCGCTACGGCGCGGTCTCGGCCGTCCACCTCGCAGCCGCGGCGAAGGCCGTCCGAGGAATGGCGGCCGCGGCACGCCTCGCGCGTGTGGTCTCGCTCGACGTGTTTCTCACGGCTCCGGGCCGTCAGGCGGACAACGCCGAAGAGCTCGTGGCTGCCTTGACGCGCGCGGCAGGCGTCCAGGCGCGGGTCCTGACGAAGGAGGAGGAAGGCACGCTCGCCTACCGCGGCGCCATCCTCACCGCAGGCGTCCCTCTCCCCTCGCGCATCGCCGTCTGCGACATCGGCGGAGCCTCGACCGAGATCGCGGTCGGCAGCCCGGGCTCCGAACCGCACTGGATCGAGTCGGTCGACCTCGGCTCAGTACGCCTCAGCACCCGCGGCGGAGACATGCGGGCCGAGGCGAGAGACGCGCTCGCCCCGATCGAGCCTCCGGCGGCCGAGGCCGCACTCGCAGTCGGCGGCAGCGCGCGGGCAGCGAGACGGCTCGTCGGATCGGTGCTCGGCGGGGCCGAGCTGGCCGAGGCGATGCGGCTCGTGGAGACGAGCTCGCCCCGCGAGATCGCCGCCTGCTTCGGCGTCGACCAGGCTCGCGCAGAGATCCTGCCCGCCGGCGTCATCCTGCTCGCCGAGGTGCAGCGGAAGCTGGGAGTCCCGCTGCGCGTCTGCACCGGCGGGATCCGCGAGGGAGCCGTGCTCGCCTCGCGCGAGGCGCTCGCGGCCTAGGGCGCGGGAATCTCGCGCACGACCTCTCCGTCGCGCAGCACCACCGCCGCGCCCTTCTTCAGGCCGCGGCCCACCAGCGCCTCGACGACGTCGCCGTGCGTGCAGCAGACCACGCCGTCCTCGTCCAGCAGCTCGCTCGCGCTGCCGCCCGCGCCCTCGGCGAGCCGATCGTCCTGCTCCAGCGGCATACCGAGCTCGGCCGCCAGCGGCTCGACGGTCTCGACACAACGGACGTAGGGGCTAGAGACCACCCGGCGAACGCCGAACGGGCGCAGCAGCTCGACGAGCTCGACCGCCTGGCGGCGACCACGGTCATCGAGAGGCCTCGCGAGGTCGTGGCCGTCCCAGCGGGTGCGGTGCCCCGCCGACGCGTGACGGAGAAGGACGCTTGTCACAGCTCCTCGAGCAGCGGCAGGTCGCGGTCCCAGCTGAGCAGCCGCGCCGCCCCTTCCGGCTCCTCCCAGCGGATGTCGTCCACCTCGTCGTGGGGAGCGAACTCTCCGTCCAGCGCACGCATGCGCCAGTAGCGAACGATTTTCGGCCGGTCCCGCGCGTCGCGGTAGCTCGTCCTTCCGAGCTCCTCCAGCAGCTCGCAGCGGAGGCCCGTCTCCTCCTCGACCTCGCGGAGCGCGCATGCCTCGTCCGACTCGCCGGCGTCGCACTTTCCCTTGGGGAACGTCCAGTCGTCGCACTTCGGCCGGTGCACGAGCAGCACCTTGCCGTCGCCGCGCACGACGAGGCCGCCGGCGGCGCGGACGGTCACAGCGTCTTCTCGAGCTTCTTCCACGCGGTCGGCCACTCCTCCCGCGCCTCGGCGCGACGGGCCTCCTCCAGCTGGACGAGGCGGCCGGCAGCCAGCGCCTGCTCGGCCGTCGCCTGGGCGGCCAGCCCCCGCAGCCGCTCCGCCGCGACGACCGCATCCTGGTGCTCGCCGAGAACGTCCTGGAACACCTTGGCCTGCTTCACGAACGACTTCCGTCCAGCAAGCTCGCCGGCGTACCTGGCGTGCTTGCCCTTCTTCCGCACGGCATGCAGCTCCTCGTCGGCCGGCTGGCCAGGGAGCTTGCGCACGGCCTTGGCGGCCATGCCGAACGCCTTGTCGGCGATCTGCTCGAGGGAGGCATCCGATTCGCTCGGCTCGAGCTCCTCGATCGTCTGAGCGGTGTCGTCGAGCAGCGAGAGGTAGCCGGTCGACCGGAGAAAGGTCATCAGCCGACGACGGGAGCGCTTGCGCTCGGTGCGAAGCGCGTCGAGCAGGGACCGCGCGTGCTCGGCGTCCTCCCCGCCGAGCTGGGCCGCCTCGCCCTCGAGTCGCTCCAGGAGGACGTCGAGGTCGCGCACGTCGCCGAGCACCCTGCCTAGCTGCTTCAGCCGGCCGTCGAGCTCGGTGGTGTCGGTCGCCACGAGCTCCCGCCCCGCCCGCAGCAGGGCGCGCAGGCGTCGGACGCCCACCCGCATGGCGTGGAGGCTCTCGGGATCGCGTCCGAGGCGCGTGCCCGGATCGTGGCGCTCGATCTCGCGGAGCTGCTCGTGCAGCCGGTCTCGGAGGGCCTCGAACGGCGTCTGCGGAGGGCGGGACTCCCCGGAGTCGCGGTCGAGCGCGCGGAACACCTTGGGCGCGCCCGCGCCCGGCTCGGCGCCCGCCTCGGCGAGCTCGGCCGCGAGGACGTCGAGCTGCGTGGGACTGCCCTTGCGGAGCTCCACCTCGACCTCGACGAACCTGTCCTGGACGCGCCGGGCGTCCATGACAGCCACCTCGTCGACCGTTACCTCGGCGGTGGCGCCGTTGCGTGCCACGAGCTCGCCGCAGCGGCGGGTACGGAGCTCGGCGACCCGTTCGAGCGGCCCATGCCGCAGATGCGCATGCAAGAGGTCCAGTACTTCCTGCGGGGGCGATTTCGGGCCTCCGTCCGCCTCGAGCTCGAGCCGCGAGTCCTCCGACGGGAGCTTGAGCTGCCAGACGCTGCGTCCGTTCTCGGTGCGGCGACGCAGAGTGATTCCCGCGGCAGCGAGCGAGCTGCCGGGGACGTCGTAGTAGACGGAGGTGAAGACGCGCGGCTCGAGCGGGCTGCCGCCCAGCGGCGGCAGCCGAAACCCGAGCGGAGCGTCGAGCTTGCGCTCGTACTCGCTCGTGGCCCGCATTCGGGCCACGTTAGCGCGTCAGCGCACGAGCTCGGCCAGCTGCTGCCGGGCTTCCTCGACCTCACGCTCGAGGCCGGGCGCGTAGGCGCCCGACGCCTCGAGCAGAAGCTGCCGCCGCCGCTGGTCATCGATCTGCTGGAGCAGCTCGTCGACCTTGTGCCGGCGCGTCGTGGAGTCGTCGCCCCTCGTCACGCCGCCTCCTGCAGGGCAGGCGCCTCGACGTCCTCCGCGCGCTCTCTCACCGGCCGCAGCAAGACCGCGGTGACGAGGATCCCGACGAGGAGCAGCCCGCCAAGGACTTCGAGCGCGGTCTGGAAGCCGTGCACCGTTGCGGTCGAAGTCGCGGCGGCGAGCCCATGTGCGTTGACGTAGTCGGAGGTGGCGCTGGCCGCGATGGTGCTGACCAGCGCGAGGCCGATCGCACCGCCGATCTGCCGGCTCGTGTTCACGAGGCCGGAGGCAACGCCGGCATCGGCGCGCTCGACGCCCGTCAAGCTGGCGATGGTGACCGGCACGAAGGAGAAGCCCATCCCGGCGCCGCCGAGCACGAAGGCCGGGAAGAGATCCCAGAAGTAATGGCCGTCGACCGGCAACCGGGTGAGAAGAGCGACGGAGACGGTCGAAAGCGCGAGCCCTCCCGCCAGGGTCGCCCGGACGCCGAACCGTCCGACCACCGCCTGCGCGATGTTCGAGGTGACCACGACCGTGAGGGCGAAGGCGGTGAAGGCGACGCCGGTCTGGACCGCCGAGTAGTGGAGGACGTCCTGCAGGTAGAGCGTGAGGAGGAAGAACTCCGAGAAGGCAACGGCGCCGACGATCGCCATAGCCGCGTTCGCGCCGGTCAGCGCCCGCCGGCTGAAGATACGCAGCGGCAGGAGCGGCGACCGCGAGCGAGACTCGATCGCGATGAACGCCGCGACGAGCGCCGCGGCGGCGCCGAGCAGACCGAGCGTGACCGGTGAGCCCCATCCGTCAGTCGAAGCCCGCGTCAGGCCGTAGACGAGCAGCATCAGCCCGCTCGTGATCGAGGCCGCGCCGGCGAGGTCGAAGTGCCGGTGCGCCAGGTCCGCGCGGCTCTCGCGCAGCAGGACCGGT
Source organism: Gaiellaceae bacterium (assembly GCA_035634675.1). Lineage (GTDB taxonomy): Bacteria > Actinomycetota > Thermoleophilia > Gaiellales > Gaiellaceae > Palsa-739. The sequence goes on along the minus strand of DASQCM010000128.1, from coordinate 12,642 downwards.
GCCAGCGCGATCGCTCCGATGCCGACCGGGACGTTGATGAAGAAGATCCACGACCACCCGAAGTACGACGTGATGACCCCGCCGAGCAGGACGCCGGCAGCCGCACCGCTACCCGAAGCGGCGCCGTAGATTCCGAGCGCGAGGTTGCGGTCGCGTCCCTCGGCGAACGTCGTCATGAGCAGCGAGAGCGCGGCCGGAGCGAGCAGTGCTCCGCCGAGCCCCTGGAGCCCGCGGAAGGCGACGAGCGACCCGGACGACCACGCGAGCCCGCAGAGCAGGGAGCTCGCCGCGAAGAGGGCGAGGCCGGCGACGAACATGCGCCGGCGGCCGAGCAGGTCGGCGAGGCGGCCGCCGAGCAGCAGCGTGCCGCCGAAGATGATGGCGTAGGCGGTGATGACCCACTGGAGGCCCGTCTGAGAAAAGCCCAGATCGGACTTGATCGAGGGCAACGCGACGTTCACGATCGCCACATCGAGAATCACCATGAACTGCGCGGTGACGATGAGAGTCAGGGCGCTCCAGCGCCGCCGTGGGAAAACCGGTTGAAGCGTGGGAATCAAGCAGTCCCTCCAATCGTTGACAAGATCAACTATACACGAAGGGAACGCTTGGTCGCGCTACCATATTCCAGGAGATGGAAACTTCTATGAAGACTGAGACAAAGATCCAGGGACGCCTGCCTGCGGAGCTGCGCGCGTCGAGCCTCGTCCTGCTCAAACGACTGGGCTTCAATGCGAAGCAGCACTCCTTCGAGGAGTACGAGAAGGTCGGCCTGAGCCCGTACCACTACGCGATCCTCGCCCTGCTCGACGAGGGCATGCGCGAGACCCAGGCGGCAATCGCCGACTCGCTCGGCTACGACCGCGGGACGCTCGTCGGTCTCCTCGACGAGCTCGAGGAGAAGGGGCTCGTCGAGCGCAAGCGCGATCCGGACGACCGGCGCCGTCACCTCGTCCGCATGACGAGTGACGGCAAGCGCGAGCTTGCGCGGCTGCGCACGCTCACCGCGCGGCTGGAGGACGAGTTCCTCTCTCCGCTCGACGCCGAGCAGCGAGAAACGCTGCACGCGCTTCTGCAGGAGCTCGCGGCGTGGCACGAGCCGCGCTGCGCTCCGCCCGCCTAGGTCAGCGCAGCGCCTGGAGCCGTGCCGCGGCCGTGGCCTCCAGGCCCGGCAACGGCCGGCAGATCAGGCAGTGGTAGACCCGCGCGGTGCCGTCCTTGCTGCCGGTGAGGATCCAGTTCCCCGTCGCGCTGAAACTCGCGCCCGTGAGAGGCGCCGCGTGGCGCCCGAGGTAGAACTGCAGCTGCCCCGTGGCCGCATTCCAGAGACCGGCGGTGAACTGGCTCGCTGTCGCGATCCAGTGCCCATCCGGGCTGTAGCTGCCGGAGTAGACGGGGAAGAAGTGGCCGATCAGGTGACGGATGAGCCGACCGCTCCGGGCACTCCAGATCAAACCTGTGTGATCGAGGCTGACGGTGAGGAGATTGAGCCCGTTGGGAGAGAACTCCACGTCGGTGATGGGCGAGCGGTGTCCGGCCAACGTGTGGAGCAGCTTGCCCGTCGTCGCGTCCCACAGCTGAGCGACGTCGCCCTTCGTGGTCGCGACCCCGAGGCCGCCGGGGGAGAGTGCTGCGTGCTGGGCCGCAGCGTGGATGGTGCTGAGGAGCTCGCCGTCGTCCGCATAGACCCGAATCTGGCTGGGGAGGCGGACCAGGAAGCGGCCGCCACCAGCGGCGAGGGAGCGGACCGGCGCCGGGGTGCGCAGGTGGAGCTTCCCGGTGCGCACGCTGCCGTCGGCCGAGCCGATGAGCAGCGTCCTCCCGGCATACGCGAGCGCGGTGATGCCGGGGATGCGCTCGAGGGACTGGGAAGCACTCGGAGACGCGACGGTCAGATCGCCGGCCGCATCCGCAAGCGCAACCAAGCGTCCGTCGGCAGCGGTTGCCGTGATCGGTGCCGGCAAGGTCACCGTCCTGAGGACGCGGCCGGAGGTCGTGAGGATGCGTGCCTCCCGGCCGGCGACGGTGACCGCGTCGTCGCCGGCAAAGAACGCCTGGACCGGTGAGGGCCGCGAGTCGATCGTCTTCAGGCTCCCCTCGGGCAGCGCGTCCCATAGCCGTACCGTCCCGTCGGCGCTGCCGGTGGCGAGCGTCCGGCCGGTCGGATCGAAGCCAACGGTCGTGACGGCCGCCCCGTGCCCGGCCAGCGGCGCGAGCACACGACCGTCCTCGCTGTAGTACAGGCGCGCGAGCCGGTCGGTCGACGCCAAAGCAATCTCGCTCCCGTCCGGGCTGAAAACGGCCTCGGTGGCGGGCCCCGTGGCCCCCACCAGGAGGAGCTCGCGCTGCCCGTTGGCGACGTCCCACACGTAGCCTCCCCCGTCGGAGCCCGCGGTCACAAGCGACGTGCCGTCCTCCGAGAAGCTCTCGTCCAGAACGTAGCCGTGATGTTCGAGGACGTGGAGGAGCTTGCCGGTGCCGACGTCCCAGAGGCGCGCGGTGCGGTCGTAGCTCCCGGTGGCGAGGTGGCGCGAATCGGGGCTGAAAGCGAACGATCGGATCCCGTCCTCACGCAGGTGCGCGACCGTGTGACCGGTGCCGGCACTGACGATCGCTCCGGTCGTTCCCTTGCCGTGGCGGTACGAGACCGCGAAGACGCGGCCCGCTGGGTCCAGCGCAGCGGCGACGACCGCACCGGGAAAGCCGAGAGTCTTGACGCGATGCGTCGTCAGATCGACGAGCCGGATATGCGTCCCGCTCCCGATCAAGAGCGTGCTGCGGTCGAAGGAGAGCGCAGTCACTCGCGCCCCGGTCGGGACCGTGATCGGCGCTCGCGTTCCCGGCCAGATCGTGGCGTTGACGGTCGACCCCGCGGCGAAGATGCGTCCGTCCGGGCTCCAGGCGGCTGTCGTCAGTGGGCGCTGCCGCGGCAGCGCCTCCAGGCGGCGGCCGCTGCGGTTGTAGAGGGCGAGCCGGCCGTTGCTGCTCGCGACCAGGAGCCGGTCACCGTGCGGCGCGAAGGAGGCGGCCACGATGTTCCCGCCAAGACGCAGAACCGCGGTCTCGCGCATGGCGCCGAGGGCGGCCCGGAGGACGTCTGCGGTCCCGCGGCCGGGGGCGAGCGCAGCGGCCTGGAGCGCGAGCCTGACGCTCACCTGCGGGTTGCTGGGAATCTCCGCGAGAGCACGCGCCGCGAGTGCGCGCCCGTGTGCGTGGCGGGCCTGCGTCCGGGCGTCGCTCCGCTGCACGAGCGCGTACGCCGCGATCGCGGCGACAACGGCCAGCGCGGCGAGGCTGGCGCCAACGACGAAGAGCAGCCGGCGGCGCTGCTGCTTGGCCCGCAGCCGCTCCCTGCGCAGCTGATGCTCGGCCTGCCACGCGAGGATCGGTGGGCCGAGCACGTCGTGGAAGATCTCGTACCGAGTCGGCGAGCCGGTGCCGTTGACGCCGCGGACGATCCGCTCGCGCGACAGAGTCTCGAGCAGGCTTCGCAGCTCCGCGCCGTCCACGTGCGCGTACTCGGCGAGGTCGGCGGGCTCGTGCGAGACCTTTCGCCCCGACGGGGTGACGAGCTGCCGAACCACGCGCGCGGCGGCGTCCTGCTCCACGAGCGTCAGGCTCTCGAGCGCTCCCTGCACGTGCTCGCGGACGACGGCGCGGGCGCCGCCGATCGCGCGGAGGGTCGAGAGCCGGAGCGTTCGCGATCCCTCGGCCCGCTCGCGCTCCCACAGCCGCTCGAGGACGAGCTGGAGATACGGAGCCTCGACGCCTTCGTCGGTCGACGCCTCGTCGAGAACCGTTTCGACGAGCGGCCCCTCGGCCGTGAACTGCCCGCCGCTCAGCTCGCCATAGCGTCGAAGCGGCCCGAGGATCGCGGCACGGCCCGCCTCGCGGTCGAGCCGGTCGAGGCGGAGGAGGTTGCCGAAGAGCTCCGGGATCCGCCCGCTGAAGTCGTCGAGCTCGGCCAGCGCGTCGTCGCGGAGAGCGAGCAGGACGTTGACTCGCAGCCCGGGACGACGGAGCAGCTCCGGCAGCGCCGCGCTCAACGGCCCGTCGAGGCCGTGGTAGAGCATGTAGTCCTCGAACTGGTCGAGCAAGAGATGCAGCTCGCCGCTCTGCTGCGCCGCGGCCGCGATCGTGTCGACGAGCCCCGCCGTGGGCCCGAGCTCGCCGCACTCCGCGCGCACCGACGCGACCAGCCCGGCGGAAGGCTCCTCCACCCACGAGTCGTGGACGACGACGGGCGCGCCGCTCAACTCCCGCAGCCGGCGCGCGACGCCCGCACCCAGAAGCGAGCTCTTGCCGACGCCGCTCGGGCCGTAGAGCACGGTCAGCCTGCTCGCCAGCACGTTCGCGGCCACGGCCCCGATCTCTGGCTCACGACCGAAGAAGAGGAGCGCGTCGAGCTCGGAGTCCTCGAACGCCGCCAGGCCCTTGTACGGGCTGTCGGGGACGTGCGTCATCGCGCCGCCGCCTTCTCCAGCGCCCGCTCGAGCTCGGCGACGTAGGCCGCCGGAGCCATGTCGATCATCTCGACGTCGCGGCGCCGCCAGAACTCGCGCTCGAGCGGCTGCGGTCCCGCGTGCACCGACCACGAGCGGTACGGGAGCGGCTCGCTGCCCCAGAGCCGGTCCAGCACGACCCGCAGCGTCCAGGTCGAGAGCGTGTAGCCGAGCAGCAGCAGGTGCGTGCGACGCAGCCGTGCCGCCAGCGCCACGGGCAGCCGTCGCACGACGTTGCCGTAGTGGATGAAGTCGTCCTCGGTGACGGCGAAGCTCTCCCATGCGCGCTCCGGCGACTGGTCGATCCGGCCCTGGAGGTGGAGGAGCACGGTCCGCGCGTCGAGGTCGAGCCCGGCCGTGTAGGCGTTCGGGCGCTCGATCACGGTCGCGGCGCCTCCCGCCGAGATGTGGCAGAAGCTGCCGCGCATCTCCCCCGAGGCGAGGTAGCAGACGGTGTCGTACGACTCGGTCGCCTCCTCGAGCGCGCGCTCGAGCGCGAGCTCGTAGCCGGTCGTAACGAGAAGCGGCTGGCCCGTGTCCCGCTCGCGGAGGAGTCCCGGCAGGCGCGCGAGGAAGCGGTGAACAGGCGTGGGCTGCCCGTCTCCCTCGACGAGGGCGTGGAGCGTGTCGTAGAGCGGGCCTGAGCCGTTGAGGACGGCGACGGCCTGCGAGACGCGCGCGAGCTCCGGCGTCGCCGACTCCAGGCCGAAGCGGCGCGCGAGCTCCGACGCGAGCGGCTCCGAGTCGGAGCCGACCACCACCGTCACCTTGCCCGCGAGGAGCGCCGCGGCGACCTCCTCGAAATGCTCCACCTCGGGGACTGCGCCCCGGTCGAGCGCGTACGTCTCCTGCCGCAGGATCGACGCGTGCACCCCGCGCAGGAGCGGGCTCGGCTCCAGCCCCAGCTCCTGGACGAGGAGCTCCCTTCCCTCGCGGTACGCCTCGAGCGCCTGCGCCTGTCGTCCGGAGCGGTAGAGCGCGAGCATCAGCTGGGCGCGCAGCCGCTCGCGGAGGGGATGGCGGCGCACGAGCGCCTCGAGCTCCGTGACGAGGTCCGCGTGGGCGCCGACCGCGAGCTTCGCCTCCGCGCGCTCCTCGAGCAGCGTGAGCTGGAACTCTTCGAGGCGGGCGATCTCCTCCTGCGCGAACCCCTCGTACCGGAACTCGGCGAGTGGCTCGCCCCGCCAGAGCGCGAGCGCCTGATCGAGGAGCACCGCGCGCCGCACGGGCTCGGTCGCCCGCGCCTCGTCGACTAAGGCTCGAACGCGGGCCACGTCGAGCTGCTCGGGGCCGAGCCGGACGAGGTAGCCCGGCTGGCGGGTCTCGATCACGTCGGGCCCGAGCGCCTTCCGCAGCTGGGCGACAAAGTTCTGAAGCGAAGCCACAGCGGTTGCAGGCGGCTCGCCGGCCCAGAGCGCGTCGACGAGATGGTCGAGGGAGACGACCCGGCCCGCCTCGAGCAGGAGGACCGCCAGCAGCGCGCGCTGCTTCGGGCCGCCGAGCGAGATCGGCCCACCTTCAGCACGAGCCTCGAGCGGTCCGAGGATGGCGAACTCGACCAACGCGAGAAGGTTCTAGCACCCGCGGAGGCGTGTCTCCTAACAGCCGTTAGGCGTCCGTTAGGCGCCGGTTGGCGACGTCTCCGACCGTGGGGCCATGCATCCCACCGCCAACCCTCTCCATGAAGGGCGGACTGCCCGCCGTCGACGCACCCGGAGACGGCGGATGGCCGCTGGCTCAGTGGTGTTCGGCATCGTGGTCGCGGCCGCGCTCGCGTTCGTCTACGCGGCGGTGTTGGGTCCGAGCCTCGCGGGAACGGCGCCGCTGCTCGCAGGCTTCGAGGCGCGCAGCTACGTACCCGGCCAGACCGCGACGCTCAGGATCGCGGGCGGCGGGACGAGCAAGGTGACGCTCCAGCTCTACCTGGCCGGCGCCCCGGTCGAGTCGGGGACCACGTCGCTCGGCTGGGACCGGACGACGTTCGGCCGGGCGGTGACCGTGCCGCGGCAGGTGCGCCGTCCCCGCGGCGCCTGGCTCGTGCACGTCCGGCTCGGCTCGCACTGGCCGAGCGGCGACTACGTCGCCCGCCTCAGGTGGCCGGGCCACACGGATTACGCCCCGTTCATCCTCCGTCCGCGCAGGCTCGCCACCCAGCCGGTGCTCGTGGTGGAGCCGACAAACACGTGGCAGGCCTACAACGTGACGGACGGCGACAGCTGGTACCTCAGCCCGTCCGTCCACCTGATCCACCTCGACCGACCCTTCGCCGCCACCGACGTGCGCGGCGGCCGCGTCCCCACCGGCCTGCCCGAGCAGTTCTGGCGCTTCGACCTCGGTTTCCTGCGCTGGTACTGGCGCAGCGGCTACCAGGCGGACTTCGTCTCCGACGACGACCTCGAGCGCATCGCGCACGCCGGACAGCTGAGCCACTACCGGCTGATCGTCTTCGCCGGTCACGAGGAGTACGTCAGCGATCACGTCTACCGGCTGATCGAGCACTACCGCGACGCCGGCGGCAACCTCGCCTTCCTCTCGGCCAACAACTTCTTCTACGCCGTGCGGCCCGGCCACGACACGATCTGGGGCCGGATGCGCTGGCGCGACGTCGGCCGTCCCGAGGCCGCGCTCGTCGGCGAGCAGTACGACGGCTGGAACCTCGGCCGCTACCCCAACAAGCCGTACCACATCGTCGACACCGCAGGCGCGCCATGGCTCTTCGCCGGGACCAACCTCCACGACGGCAGTCTCCTGGGCCGCTACGGGATCGAGATCGACCAGCCGAGCGAGGCATCGCCGCCGCAGGCGCGTGTGCTCGCGGTCATCCGAAACGCGTTCGGACGCGGGCACTCGGCGGAGATGACCATCTACCGCCATGGCCGGTCGACGGTCTTCGACGCCGGCGCGCTCAACTTCGGCGCGAGCGCGCACTGGCCGGCCGTCTCCCGGCTCATGTCCAACCTCTGGAGCCACCTCAGCGGGGAGCCGCAATGGCCGGGCGTCTCGCCGCCGCAGGGCTGATCCTCGCGGCCGGCGCTCTCGCCTCGTGCGGCAGCGGCCGGCCGTTGCCGCAGCCGACCGTGCCGACCACGGCTCCGGCGCCGCCTCCCACGACGGTGGCGCCGCCGCCTGCGCAGAGCACGGCGCTGCCGTGGCCGTTGTACGGGGTCGGCGAGGGCCGGCTCCGCGCCGTCTCGGCACCGGGGCTGCGGCCGCCCTTCCGCCGGCAGTGGACGTTCCATGGCCGCGCCTTGCTCGAGTTCCCGCCCGTGCTCGGCTACGGCAGCCTGTTCGAGGAGGCGTTCGACGGCCGGCTCTTCGCGCTCGATCCGGCCACCGGTCACGTTCGCTGGCGCTACAACGCCCATCGCTGCGGCTGGTCGTCGCCGGCACTCGGCGAGCACCTCGTCTTCGCCACCTTCATCGCCCACCGCAGCTGCTCGTCACCGCTTCACAACGGCGAGCTCCTCGCGTTCTCCCCCGCGACCGGGCGCATCCGCTGGCGGCGCGCGATCGGCCCGTGCGAGTCGTCGCCGCTCTTGGCGAACGGATTGGTGTACATCGGCGATCAGGACGGGCGCGTCGAGGCGTTCGACGCGCGGACCGGCCGGCTGCGCTGGCGCTTCGACACGGGCGCGCCGATCAAGGCGTCTCCCACGCTCGGCGAAGGGCGGATCTACATCGGCAACTACGCAGGCCAGCTTTTCGCGCTCGACGCACGGACCGGCCGGCTGCGCTGGCGCGAGATCGGCTTCGGCAACTTCTACTCCACCGCGGCCGTCAGCGGCGGACGCGTCTACGTCGGGTCGCTTGACGGCTACGTCTACGCCTTCTCGGCCGCGAGCGGGAAGCTCGTCTGGCGCTTCGGGACGCGCGGCTACGTCTACGCCTCGCCCGCGGTCTGGCGCGGCCTCGTCCTCGTCGGGTCCTACGACCATTACTTCTACGCGATCGACGACGGCAACGGCTCGCTCCGCTGGGGCTTCCGCGCCGGTGCGCCGATCTCGGGCGCCGGCTCGGTCGTCGCGGGCCTCGTCTACTTCTCGACCTTCGGCCACCGGACGTATGCGCTCTCTGCCAGCGGGGGACGCGTGGTGCAGGAATGGCCGGACGGGGAGTATTCGCCCGCCGTGGCCGGCTTCGGCCGTCTCTACCTCGTCGGCCTCGGCCGGATCTACGCCTTGAAACCCCGTTGACGCGCTGCCTTTACGACTCTCAAGTCGTGTCCATCGGATGCCGACGGTAGATTCCGGACATGCCCTGCACCGTGATCTTCGAAGGCGGCGAGAAACGGACGAGCTTGACCCTCGAGCCCGACGCCGAAGAGGTCGGCGAGCGGCTCGCGCAGGCGCCGACCGGTTTCCTCTGCTTCGTGCAGCGAGGCGGGAAAGAGGTCTGGATCAACGCGGCGAGCGTCCTCTACGTCGAGCCGCGCGGCAAAAACGACACCGGCTTCGGCTAGGAACTCGGTTTACGGCCTCGACCGCGCGCGGCACGTAGCCGTGGTTGAATCGCCCGCGTGAAGGTGCTCGTGGTCGGAACCGGAGGCGTCGGCGCCGCCGTGGCAGCGGTCGCCAAGCGGCGCGGCTTCTTCGAGCGGATGACCTTCGCGGACCTCGATCCCGCGCGCCCTCATGCGCTCGTCGAGCGCGAGGGAGACAACCGCTTCGCCGCGGCCCAGGTCGACGCGAGCGACCGCGGCTCCCTCGTCGGCCTCCTCCGCGAGACCGAGGCCGACGCGATGCTCAACGCTGCCGACCCTCGCTTCAACCCGCCGCTATTCGAGGCCGCCTTCGAGCATGGCTGCACCTATCTCGATATGGCAATGACCCTGTCCGCCCCCGGCGTGCTGCTCGGGCAGGAGCAGTTCGACGCCCACGAACGCTGGGCCGAGCGCGGGCTGCTCGCGCTCGTCGGGATCGGTGTCGAGCCCGGTCTCGCCGACGTCTTCGCGCGCTACGCGGCGGATCACCTCTTCGACGAGATCGACGAGGTGGCCGTGCGCGACGGGGCAGACCTCGTCGTCGAAGGCTACGACTTCGCGCCGACCTTCTCGATCTGGACAACGATCGAGGAGTGCCTGAACCCGCCGATCGTGTGGGAGCGCGAACGCGGGTTCTTCACCATCGAGTCGTTCTCCGAGCCGGAGCTGTTCGAGTTCCCCGAGGGCATCGGCGTGGTCGAGTGCGTGAACGTCGAGCACGAGGAGGTGGTGCTCGTGCCGCGCGCGATCGAGTGCCGGCGGGTGACGTTCAAGTACGGGCTCGGGACGGAGTTCATCGACGTGCTGAAGACGCTCCACAAGCTCGGTCTCGACTCGACCAAGCCGGTGCGCGTGCGCGGCGTGGACGTCGCGCCCCGGGACGTGGTCGCCGCCGCGCTTCCGGACCCGGCGACACTCGGCGACCGCATGCGCGGCAAGACCTGCGCCGGGACGCTCGTCACGGGGACGCGGAAGGACGGCAGCGAGGGCGCCGTCTACCTCTACCACGTCGCCGACAACGAGCGGACGATGCGCGAGTACGGCCACCAGGCCGTCGTCCTCCAGACCGCGCTCAACCCCGTGATCGCGCTCGAGCTGCTCGCCTCGGGCACCTGGCAGGGAACGGGCGTTCTCGGCCCGGAGTCGTTCGACGCGGTGCCGTTCCTCGACCTCCTCGCCGAGTACGGCGAGCCGCACGGCATGGTCGAGGGCGATCCCCGCCGGAGCTGAACGACGGCGGGCGCGTCAGGCCCGCGCTGCGACCCGCTGAGCGACGGGGAGCTCGAAGGTGAAGGTCGATCCCTGGCCCGGGTCGGAGTCGACCCAGATCCTGCCGTGCATCGAGCGGACGAGCTCGCGGCAGATGTAGAGCCCAAGGCCGCTGCCGCTGATGCCGCGCCGGTGATGCGGATCGAGGCGGTAGAACTTGTCGAAGATCAGCTTCTGCTCGCCGAGCGGAATGCCGAGGCCCTCGTCGCGAACGACGAAGCGCGCGTTCGAATCGTCGGCCTCCACGCGGATCTCGATCCGCCCGCCCTGCGGCGAGTACTTGATCGCGTTGTCGAGCAGGTTGGTGAGCACCTGGCGCGTGCGCTCCGCGTCTCCCGCCACCTTGGGCAGCACGGCCGGGACCACCACGTCGATCGTCGTCTCGTCGCCCACCCTGTGCCGCGCCGTTTCCGCGACCGCCCAGACGAGATCCTCCGGGTCGAACGGCTCGGTGACGACGCGGAGGGAGCCGCTGTCGAGCTGGCCCGTGACGAGGATCTCGTCGACGAGGTCGGCGAGCCGCCGCGACTGGACCGCGATCATGTCGAGCAGCTCCTGTTGCGTCTTGCCGGTCAGGTCCGGCCCGTGCTCGCGCAGCGTCAGGGCCGCGCCGTGGAGCGAGGCCAACGGCGTCCGCAGCTCGTGCGAGATCGTGGCGACGAACTCCGAGCGGAGCTCCTCGAGCCGGCGCTCGCGCGTGACGTCCCGGAACGCATACACGGTGCCCTCGGGCAGGGTGACGCCGACGATCGACAGCCAGAGCTCTCGCCCGCCGAGGTCCAGGGGCACGGTCTCCGGGCTCGACGCGTCGTCGGCATCCCCCGGACGGCTAGCCACGGGCACCCTGGCCGCGATCGCCTCCCAACCGGGAATCGTCTCCCGGGCAGGGCGCTTGCAGATGGCTTCCGTGCGGAGGCCGGTGATCGCCTCGGCGGCCGGGTTCCAGAGGCGAATCACGCCGTCGTGGTCGACGAGGAAGACGCCGTCGCCGACGCGCTCGAGAACGCGCTCGGCCTGGTCGCGCTCCTGCCTCGACACGCGACTGCGCGCAATGGCAGGCGAGACGAAGTAGGCAAGCGCGAGCAGGGCGGCGATGAGACCGAAGCCGACGCCCATGACGCGCCACCGAGCCGCACTCGCGCTGGACTCGACAACGGAACTGCGCTCCAGCGCGACGAGCTTGCTCGGGCTGGGCGCACGGCCGAGACCCTCCGCGACCGCCCGGAAGCCGACGCCGCCCGCGCGGATGTCGCCCGCGTTCGAGCCGAGCACCCCGGACTGAATCCTCAGCGCTCCCCGCTCGCCAACCAGGATGCCGCTGCGCGCAAAGCCCAGCCGCCGCTGGGAGCCCGGATCGGCCTTCCGCGTCAACCAGGCAACGAGACGCTGATCCAGCGGGACGAACACGACAACCTTCCCGACCGTCTTGCCGCCGGAGGTGAAGTCGACCTTGCGGACGGCCACGCCGGCAGGAATTGCCCCGCTCCAACGGCGCCGATGGCCGTTCGGGCGCATACGCCAGGTGAGGACCCGGAGCCGGCCGCCGCGAGAGACCTCGCGCCGCACGCGCGGCTCGGCCGCGAGCTTGCTGGAGGCCATGCCTGCGGTCGAGATCACCTTCTCGTAGGCGACGCTCGCGGAGTTGAGGCTTTGCACGAGTCGGGCGTCTATGCTGCCGCGCTCGTGCCGGGCGGAGTAGTTTCCGAACGCCCAGACGGCAGCAGCGAGCGGCAGCGCAAGAAGCAGGAGCGCGGCCGGAAGCCGGACCCTGCCGGCGCGGGCGCCGCTGATGGCGGGCACTCGGAGCTTCATCGTCGTCCCCCGACGGCCGAACGAGGCGGTTCGACCTCCTCGAACGGTAGCGCCAGACCCCGTTCTTGGCTACCCCGCGGACAGTTCCTGCGCAGGCTCGTCCCCCGCTAGGCGGGAAGCGAGACGCGGAGCATCCAGAGCTGCTTCTCGAGGTCCCGCACAACGTCGATCAGCACGTCCTGGGAGACGAGGTCGATCTCACCGAGGCGGTCCATACGGCTTCGAATCCGCTCGGTGACGTCCTCGAGGCGCTCGACGAGCTGGCGGGTGGCCGTGTCCGTGTCGAGCGAGCCGGAGTCGACCGCATCGATCCCGGACCCGGCACTGACCGTCGCGGCGCGGCCGTCGGGGGCGACGCCGAGAGCGACGGCGCGCTCGGCGACCGTGTCGGAGAGATCGCGCCAGGAGTCGACGAGCTCGTCCAGATGCTCGTGGAGCGGCTTGAAGGGCCGCCCGGAGATGTTCCAGTGGAGTTGCTTGCCGATCAGCGAGAGATCGACGAGCTCGAGGAGCGTCGCCTGCAGCTCATGCCCGGCCTCCTCGCGGTGATGATGGTCGAGCGTCGGGAGATGTGCCTGC
>DASQCM010000127.1:0-25589 GCA_035634675.1 Gaiellaceae bacterium | reverse complement strand
GGTGCCCGAAGTGGTTGATCTGTCCGTTGATCGACTTGACGTCGACGTTCCCGTAGTTGTTGTTGTGGACCTGCGTGATGTTGTCGCCGTTCTGCAGGATGTTGAACCAGTCCGTCGGGTACGGGTAGTCCTCGAACCAGTCGGTGAAGCCGATCTGTGCCTTCGTCGCCTGGTTTCCGATGATCGTGAAGTAGTTCGCTCCGGCCAGCTCCCGGATCTGCGCGTTCCAGCCGATCTTCTTCAGCTGGCCCTGCAGGTACTCGCCGGTGGCCTTGTCCACCGCGACGTCCGAGATCGTGTAGACGGTGACCTTCATCCCCTGCGTCCCTGACTGCTGCACAAGCTGCTTCGCCTTGGTCAGGTTGTAGGGGTATGGGTCCGGCGTGATCTTCTTGTACTGCGGGTAGCTCGGCGGCAGGAAGTTGTAGGTCGGAACCCCGAGACCGCCGCGCAGGTTGACGAGCGCCTGCCGGTTGATCGCGTAGTTCACGGCCTGCCGCGCCTCCAGCTTGTCGAACGGCGGCGTCCGCTGGTTCATGAAGAAGTAGTACGTGGACGGCGTCGTGAAGAAGTTGATCTGCTTCGCGTACTTCTGCTTGTAGAACGACAGGCGGTCGGTCGGGAGGATGTTCGCGTCGTAGTCGTACTGACCAGAGGCGACCAGCTGCGCCGACTGCGCCTGGTCGTCCGTCAGCGTCATGGTGATCTTGTCCGGGTTCCCGTTCGGGACGGCAGGGATCTCGTCCTTCGTCCAGTTCGGATTCCGGGCCATCACGATCGACTTGCTCGGCGCGTAGCTCACGAAGTAGTACGGCCCGCTCGCAGGCGGCGGCGGGTTCTCCGTGTCCTTGTCCGGCGTCGAGGCCGGCACCGGGGACGTGAACGGGATCGACAGGATGTAGAGGAAGTCCGACTGCGGCTCCTTCAGATCGATCTTGATCGTGCCTGCGGCGTCGTCCGTCGTGATTCCGGAGATGCTGGTGCACTTCGTCGGGTTGTTCTCGCAGGCGTCGATGCCCTGGATGTTCGAGAAGAACCCGATCCCCGGCGAGTTCAGCCTGAAGTCGCGAACGATCGTCGCCGGGAAGTCACTCGCCTTGATCGGCGTCCCGTCGGAGTACTTCAACCCCTTGCGTAGCGTGAACTCGTAGTTCCGGCCGTTGTTCGTCACCGTGCCGGTCGTCGTCGCGAGGCCCGGCAGGATCGTCGTGCAGTTGAGCGTGGCTGTTCCCTTGTCACAGCTCACGTGCGCCTTGACGACGAGGCCGAGGTAGACGTCCTGGAACAGCTGCCACGACTCGAGCCGGTACGACAGGCCCGGGTCGAGATAGTCGGTCGTCCCGTTGACGACCTTCAGCAGCGCGAAGGTCTTTCCGGCGGTCGAACTGACCGTGGTGGTCGTGCTGTTCCCACCACCGCCGCCACCGCCGCCGCAGGCGCTTACCAGCAGCGCAAGCCCGGCCGCGACGCCCGCCGCCAGCGCGACGGATCTCGCTCGCTTCGTTCTCACTCTCGTTCCACCTCCTGGGTCGGCGAGCACGGGTGCCTGGGCCGCTGGCCCCGCTCGTGGGCGGAATAGCCCACGGCGAAGTCTTATCAATACGCACTATTTCTTGCTGACGCAGATGCTCGCGTAATCGAACTCGTACAGGAGGTTATTGACGTAACAGCCGAGATCGACACGCGCGCTGAAGAAGTTCGTCTGCTCGCGGGTGAGGAAGGGAGCCCAGGGTGCAAGTCGCATGATCTTCCGGTCGAGGGCTCCCCAGCTCCGCTCCACCTTCGGCGTCAACCGCGGCCGTCGCGTGAGCGCCTCGATCTCGCGGTTCGCCCACGGGACGTCGAAGTTCGAATAATTGGAGTTGTGGGTCGGCGTGATCGTGCGGCCGTCGAGCAGGACGCCGAACCAGTCGAGCGGGTGCGGGTAGTCCTGCACCCAGTCCGCGAAGCCGATCTGCGCCCTCGTCTTCTCCTCGCCGATCGTCGTCCAGTAGCTGCCGGCGGTCACGACCTTCTCGCTGGCGTGGAAGCCGATCCGGTTCAGCACCGAGACGAGGTACTTCGTGTAGGGCAGGTCGGCGGCGACGTCGTGGTTCCAGACGAAGACCCGCTTACCCCGGTAGCCCGACTCGCGCACGAGCCGGATCGCCTTGCGCAGGTCATGCCGGTAGAGGGCGTGCGAACGGAAGGACGGATACTGGCGCGGCAGGATGTTCTCGGTCGTCTGGGCCGGGCTGCCCGCGAGGCGCCCGAGCCAGCGGCGTGAGATCGCGTAGTTCACCGCCCGCCGCACCTTGACGCTGTTGAACGGCGGCACGCGCGTGTTCATGAAGAAGTACATGAGGTCCGGGGGCGTGAAGGTCTTCAGCCGGCTCGCGTGCTTCCGCTCGATCGCGGCGAGCCGCTTGCTGGGGATCTGGTAGTAGCCCATCCAGTCGTCCTTGCCGCTCAGGACGCGACGCAGCGCGACGCCGGCGCTCGGGACGATGTCCCACGTGACGCGGTCCGGGTTGCCGGCGGGCACGTTCCCGTTGAAGCGCCACGCCTGGAAGTACGGGTTGCGCTCCGCGACGATCCGCGACCTCGGCTGGTAACTCGTGATCCGGTATGGCCCCGTCGAGGGCAGCGGGTGGAGGGACGTGTCCGCACGCGGCGCGCTCGCCGGCACGGGCGCCGCGAACTCGGACGCGAGGACGTTGGCAAAGTCGGCCTGCGGCGCAGCGAGGTGGATGAGGATGATCCGCTTCGGGTCGTCGACGACGATCCCGCGAATGCCGCCCTTATGGTGCTTCGCGTACCGCTGCGCGCCGACGACGTTCCGGAAGAAGTCGGCGCCGGCGGAGTCGAGGACGAAGTCCCGCTCGACCGTCTTCTTGAAGTCGCTCGCCTTGACAGGGCTCCCGTCGGAGTAGCGCAGCCCCTTGCGGAGGGTGAGCCGATACGTCCGGCGGTCCCGGGAGATGTGCGGCAGCGACGTCGCCAGGTACGGGACGAGCTGCGCGCCGATCTTGCCGCTCTCGTGGCGATAGCCGAGCAGCGGGAGGTAGACGTTCCACATCACGCCCCAGCCCTCGGTCGTGTCGGAGAGCCCGGGGTCCAGATAGTCCGTCTCCTCGTCCATGGCGATGCGGAAGTCCGGAAACTGGTGCGGCGGCGCGGCGGCGGAGGCTGCGGGCCTGGAGCCCGTAGTGGTTGTCGGAGGCGCCGTCGTCGCCGGGGCCGCGTTCGTCGGATTCTGGCCCGAGCCACCGCAACCTGCGGCGAGTGCGGCAAGGAGGGGGAGCACGGCGACCAGCGCGGCTTTCGTGCGACGAACGCGTCCGGTGGGCTCCACGCGAGGGGCGAAATCTAGCTGTAGGGCTGCAGATACCCGCGGGGGCCGAGCCTGATGAACGCGCGGCGAGAGGCGCGGAGATCCGCGGGCTCGGCTTCCTCGACGACCTGGTCGACGCCGGCGCGCCCAGTGGCGTGAAGGATGCGTCCGTCTCCCACCCAGAAGGCGATGTGGTCGGCGCGGGCGTCCGACGGCCCGTAGGTCACGAGGTCCCCCGCGAGGAGCTCGGCCTCAGGGAGCCGCTCTCCCGCCTCCTCCTGCTGGTCGGCGTCTCGCGAGACGAGGTGCCCGCAGGCGCGGAATGCCATGTGGACGAGGCCCGAGCAGTCGATGCCGGCCGAGGTCATGCCTCCCCACTCGTAGCGCGTGCCGAGCAGCGTGCGCGCGTATTCGACTGGGTCGGCGGCGACCGGTTGCAGCCATTCGGGATCGCGGTCTCCGCCGAGGTCGTCGTTCCGCACCCAGCCGGGGTACCCGTACGCGGTCTCGACGCGGGCCCAGCGGTCGCGTTCCTCCAGCACCCGCAGTGGCTCGCCGGCGAGAGCCTGCGTGATCTGCTCGGCGTCCTCGGAAGGCTCTGCGCGGAGTGCCGCGAGGTGGCGTGCGAACGTATGTTCGCCTAGGCTCTCGGGCATGCAGCTCAGGCTAGATGCGGCCGACCGTTTGGTGGAGCTCGTCGAGGAGGAGCGAGGGCCGGTGCGAGCGGAGGAAGCGGCGCGACGGCTCTTCGCTCTCCGGCAGGCGCCCGTGGCGCTCGCCCGCTCGCTGCTGACGGACGTCGTCGAGACCGACACGCGACTCGCCTGGAGCGGCGACGCCGTCACGCTCGCGGCGCCGCCCGGCGCGTCGCTCCTGCTCGAGGATGCGGTCTACGTCGTCGTCGATCTCGAGACCACCGGGCTCCGGCCGGGGAGCTCCGGAATCTGCGAGATCGGGGCTGTACGCCTGCGCGGCTTCGAGGTCGAGGCCGAGTTCGAGACCCTCGTGAATCCTGGTATGCCGATCGCAGCCGCGGCGAGCGCAGTGACGGGCCTCCGCGACGAGCAGCTGCGCGGTGCGCCCGGCCCGGCCAGGGCGGTGCGGAGCTTCCTCGCCTTCGCCGGAGACGCAGTCCTGGTCGCCCACAACGCCCGCTTTGACCTCGCCTTCCTCGATCGCGAGACGGAACGGCTGACGGGCTCCCGGATCGGAGCGCCCGTCCTCGACACGGTGCGGCTCGCGCGGACGCTGCTCGCGGGACGCGTTCCGGGCTTCGGTCTCGCCCAGCTCGCGTGGTTCCTCGACACCGCCGAGAGGCCGTGTCACCGGGCGCTGCCGGACGCGCGGGCGACCGGTGAGCTGCTGCTGGCGCTGATCGGGCTCGCGCAGGAGCGCGGCGCGCGCACGGTGGCCGATCTCGCCGAGCTCTCGGCGACGCGGGCGCGGCGGCTGCTCGACAAACGCCATCTCGCGTTCGGGGCGCCGACGCGTCCAGGCGTCTATCGCTTCGTGGGCCGCAACCGACAGGTGCTGTACGTCGGCCGCGCCCGCGACCTGCGCTCCCGGCTGCGCTCGTACTTCCGCAGCGACCGGCAGCGGCCGGCCGTAGAGGCGGCACTCGCGGCGGCAGACTCGATCGAGTGGCAGGTGACCGGGTCGGAGCTCGAGGCGGCGCTCGAGGAGCTCCGCCTGATCCGCGAGCTGCGACCACCGGGGAATGCCCGCGTATCGAGGCCCGAGCGCCAGGTCTGGTTACGAGCGCGCGGCGACGCGGTCGTCGCGTCGTCCCGGCCGTCACCGGTCGGGCCGCTGCGTTCGCGCCGGACGGCGCAGCTCGCGGCACGAGTCCTCAGGCCGGACGAGCTCGCCAGGCCCGAGACGGCGGTGCCACGCCTGCGGCGCCGTCTGCGCGACCTCGCCGATGCGCGTAGGTTCGAGGATGCCGGCCGGCTCCGCGATCGTCTTGTCGCACTCGAGAGGGTGTGTCGCGAGTTGAAGCGGCTCGACCGGGTGCGGCAGCTGGAGTGCTGCATCCTCGTCCCGGCCGGTGAGCCGGGCCACGTGCACGCTGTCTTCGTCGCCCGCGGCCGCGTCGCTGCCGAGCGGACGCTCCCGCCCGGGGGTGGCGCGGCGCTGGAGATCGAGGCAGGGCTCGCGGCCGCGAGGCGGGCCGGCGAGCTCGACCTCGACGAGCTTCTCCTCGTGGACTCGTTCCTGCGCCGGCCGCCGCCGGAGTTGCGTGTCGCCCCGCTCGAGCGGGGCGCGATCCTGCGGGCGAGGAGCCTCGTTCCCGGTTAAGCGGCCGCGACCGAGATGAGATCACGGAGGGCGCCGAGCCGCGAGAGCGCCTGGCCCTCGAGCTGGCGGACCCGCTCGCGCGTCAGATCGAGCTCGTTGCCGATTGCCTCGAGCGTCCAGGGCTCGCCCTCGAAGCCGAAGCGCAGCTCGAGGATCCGCCGCTCGCGCTCGGGCAGCGCCTCGAGCGCCCGCCGTACGCCCTGCCGCCGAAGCGACTCCTCAGCCTCGTCGAACGGATCGACCGCCTCCCGGTCGGCGAACAGGTCGCCGAGCTCGCCCTCGTCGTCGGCGCCGACCGTCTGGTTGAGCGAGACCGACGCGTTGGCCGCGCCTAGCGCCTCGTCGACGTGCTGCATCGGCAGGCCCGTCGCCTCGGCGAGCTCCTCCTTCGTCGCCTCGCGTCCGAGCTCGACCTCGAGCCGCCGCGCCGCACGCGACAGCTTCTGCTGGCGCTCCACGACGTGGACCGGCACGCGGATCGTGCGTGCGTGGTTGGCAACCGCGCGCTGCACCGACTGGCGGATCCACCAGGTCGCGTAGGTCGAGAACTTGTAGCCCCGCCGCCAGTCGAACTTCTCGACGGCGCGGTTCAGGCCGAGCGTCCCCTCCTGGATCAGATCGAGGAACGGGACGCCGAGGCCGCGGTAGCCCTTGGCGATCGAGACGACGAGCCGGAGATTCGACTCGATCATGTGGCGCTTCGCCGTGGGGTCGCCGCGCTCGATCCGCTTCGCGAGCATGACCTCTTCGGCGGCGGTGAGCAGCTTATGGCGGCCTACGTCGGCCAGGAACAGCTGGAGACTGTCGGCGGAGCCGGAGACCGCTACCGGGGCCGGCTCAGGCTCGGGCGCCTGCTCGGCCGTCTTCTCCCTCTCTTCGGTCGCCGCCTGCGCACGAGGCTCGGCGGGCGCAGCAGCAGCGGCAGGCGGGCCGATCTCCAGCCCGGTGCGCTCGAGCTCCCGCGTGAGCTCCTCGACCTCTTGGTCGTTCAGCTCGAGCTCGGCCGCGAAGGTGTCGAGCTCGACCTGCTCGACGAAGCCGCGCTCCTCCGCACGCTCGACGATGGCGCGGATCTGTTCCGACTCGAGCAACTCGTTCAGCTGGTTCTGCGTCAGCTCTCCCTCAGTCCTTTCGTCCTGCTTCGTCGCGTTCCAGCAAGCCTTCTTACCTTAGGAGGGAAGTCCTCCGGTTACCACCCTCTGCCGGACGCCGCCTACCCGGACCCTCGAACGCGGCGCGCGCGCAGTCTATTCCGCGCCCCGGCCGGCTCGTCAGGTAAGGACGCGGACCGGCCGGCGAAGTTTGTGGAGCAATCCTCAAGATCGCTTGCGGCGGCCGCCGGAACGCTTGGCGGGTCCCTTCGCGCGCCGCTCGGCAAGCAACTCGACCGCGCGGTCGAGCGTGACCGTCTCCGGGTCGTCGCCCTTGCGCAGGCTCGCGTTCGTCTCGCCGTCGGTGACGTATGGGCCGAAGCGGCCTTCCTTCAGGACGATCTCGCGACCGCTGGCGGGGTCGGTTCCGATCTCCCGCAGCGGCTTTGCGGCGGCGCCGCGGCCACGCCGTTGCCTCGGCTGGGCGAGGAGCGCAAGGGCGTCCTCGAGGGAGATCGTGAACAGCTGCTCCTCGGCCTCGAGCGAGCGCGACTCCTTCCCCTTCTGGACGTACGGCCCATACCTGCCGTTCCGCGCCTCGACCTCCTCCCCATCGGGAGCGACGCCGACGACACGCGGCAGCTGGAGCAAGCGCAGCGCCTCGTCGAGCGTCACGGTGTCGAGCGACATCGTCTTGAAGAGAGAGGCCGTGCGCGGCTTCTCCTTCGACTCCTCGGGGAGGACCTCGGTGACGTACGGGCCGTAGCGCCCGGTGCGCGCCACGATCGGTAGGTCGGTCGCCGGGTCGGTTCCGAGCTCCCGGTCTCCGCTTGGCTGCGAGAGGAGCTCTTCAGCCCGCTCGAGCGTCAGCTCGTCGGGGGCAAGCTCGTCGGGCACGCTCGCGCGCTTCCCGTCACGCTCGAGGTAAGGCCCGTAGCGGCCGACGCGGAGCACGATCCCGTCCCCGATCTCGAGCGAGTTGATCTCGCGCGCGTCGATCGCTCCGAGGTCGGAGACGAGCTCGTGCAGTCCGGCGCTGCCGTCCCCGAAGTAGAAGCGCTGCAGCCACTCCGCCCGGCGCTCGTCGCCCGACGCGATCCGGTCGAGGTCGTCCTCCATCCGGGCCGTGAAGTCGTAGTCGACGAGCTGGCCGAAGTGCTGCTCGAGCAGGTTGACGACGGAGAAGGCGAGGAAGGCCGGGACGAGGGCCGTCCCCCGCTTGAAGACGTAGCCGCGGTCGAGGATCGTGCCGAGGATCGACGCGTACGTCGACGGGCGCCCAATGCCGAGCTCCTCGAGCGTCCGCACGAGCGTCGCCTCGGTGTAGCGCGCCGGCGGGCTCGTCTCGTGCCCCTGCGGCTCGAGCGCACGCAGCTGGACGGCATCGCCCTCCGCGAGGTTCGGGAGGCGGCGTTCCTCGTCGTCGGGCGGCGCCGCGCGGTCGTCGTCGCGCCCCTCCTCGTACGCCGCTAGGAAGCCGCGGAACGTGATCACCGTCCCGGAAGCGCCGAACTCCACCGTCTCGCCGTCGCTGGAGTCTCCCGCGATCCTGAGCGAGACGGTCTGTCCCTGCGCGTCCTTCATCTGCGACGCGATCGTCCGCATCCAGATCAGCTCGTAGAGCGCGTGCTCGTCGGCTGAGAGCTCGGAGCGCACGTCCTGCGGCGTGCGGAAGCGGTCGCCCGACGGGCGAATCGCCTCGTGCGCCTCCTGGGCATTCTTCACCTTCCGCTCGTAGCGGCGCGGCTCCGGCGGGACGTAGTCGGCGCCGAAGAGAGACGACGCCTGTTCGCGCGCCGCGGTGAGGGCCGACTCGGACAGCGTTGTCGAGTCGGTGCGCATGTAGGTGATGTAGCCGTTCTCGTAGAGGCGCTGGGCAATCCGCATCGTCGTCTGCGCGGTGAAGCGGAGCTTGCGGCTCGCGTCCTGCTGCAGGGTCGAGGTCATGAAGGGCGGGCTCGGGCGACGGACGTACGGCTTCCGCTCGACCCGGGCGACGCTGAAGGAGGAGCTCTCGAGGCGAGACGCGAGGCCGCGTGCCTCCTGCTCGTCGAGCGGGCGCGCGTCGCCGCGCAGCTTGCCGTCGGGGCCGAAGTCGCGTCCCTGCGCGACCCGCTGCCCGTCGACCGAGACGAGCCGCGCCTCGAAGCTATCCGGATCGAAGGTGGCGACGAGGTCCCACCACTCAGCCGCGCGGAACGCCATCCGCTCCCGCTCGCGCTCGACCACGAGACGCGTCGCCACGGACTGGACGCGGCCGGCGGAGAGCCCGCGCATGATCTTCTTCCAGAGGACGGGCGAGACCTCGTAGCCGTAGAGCCGGTCGAGGATGCGCCGCGACTCCTGCGCGTCGACGAGGTTGTCGTCGACCTCGCGCGTCTCCTCGAGCGCCCGCTCGATTGCGTCGCGCGTGATCTCGTGGAAGACCATGCGGCGCGTCGGCACCTTCGGGTTCAGCACCTGGAGCAGATGCCAGGCGATCGCCTCGCCCTCGCGATCCTCGTCGGTCGCGAGCAGGAGCTCGTCGGCGTCGGCGAGCTGCTTCTTGAGCTGCGCAACCGTCTTCTTCTTGTCCGGGTCGACGACGTAGAGGGGCTCGAAGTCGTGCTCGACGTCCACGCCCAGGCGGGCCCAGGGCTCGCCCTTGTACTTCTCCGGGATCTCGGCGGCGCTGTCCGGAAGGTCGCGGATGTGGCCGACGGAGGACTCCACGACGAAGTCGGGGCCTAGGTAGCCGGCGATCGTCCTCGCCTTCGCAGGCGACTCCACGATGACGAGCCGTTTCGACATCGGCGCGTCACGATAGCCACCGCTGCAGCGGAGATACTCCCGCCGTGCGCCCGCCGCTCCTCTACAACGTCGTCGCTGTGCTCAGCCGGCCCATCCTCCGTGGGCTTTTCCGGCTGCGGGACAGCGGCAGCGAGAACGTGCCCGTGGACGGCGGCTGCGTCCTCGCCTGCAACCACCTCTCGAGCTTCGATCCGTGGCCGCTCGGCATGCCGCTCTGGCCGCGCATCTGGCTCCGCTTCATGGCGAAGGCCGAGCTCTACTGGTGGCCGGCCACTCTCGTGCTCGACGCCGCGGGCGCCTTCAAGGTCCGGCGTGGCCGAGCCGACGTCGACGCGATCGAGACGGCCGTCCGCCTCGCGCGCGAGGGCAACGTGGTCGTGATGTTCCCGGAGGGAACGCGGCGCGTGAAGGGGCTCGTGAAGAGGCATCAGGCGCGGGCGCGCTCGGGTGCGGCGCGGATCGCGTTGATGGCGGACGTGCCCCTCGTGCCCGCGGCCGTCTCGGGCACCGACCGGTTGCTCCGCCTCGGGCCGCTCCGCGTCGCCTACGGTCCGCCGATCGAGATGAACGACCTGCGCGCGAGCTCCGACCACAAACATGCATCGCAGGAGGCGACCGAACGACTGATGGCCCGGATCGCCGAGCTCGAGGCGTCCCTGTGAGCGTGCTGCTGGCGGTCGACGGCGACTCGTTCGCGCACCGCGCCTACCACGCGCTGCCGAAGTCGATCCGGCTCAACGCGGTCGTCGGGTTCACGAACATGCTCGTGCGGCTGTGGCAGGCGGAGCAGCCGGACTCGGTGCTCGTCGCGTGGGACACGCTCTCGACGCCGACCTACCGGCACGAGGCGTTCGAGCCGTACCAGTCCGGGCGGGTGTTCGAGGAGTCGATCCTCGAGCAGCTCGAAATCCTCCCGGAGGTCGTGGCCGCGTTCGGCTTCCTGGTGGCGAAGGCGTCGGGCTACGAGGCGGACGACTTCCTCGCGGCCGCCGCACGGGAGTGGCCGGGCGACGCCCTCGTGGCGACCTCCGACCGCGACGCGTTCCAGCTTGCGAGCGAACGCGTCACCATCCTGCAGCCGACGCGCGGCGTGAGCGAGCTCTCAAGGATCGGGCCGGTGGAGGTGCGGGAGCGGTACGGCGTCGACCCCGAGCAGGTGCCGGATCTGATCGCGCTGCGCGGTGACCCCTCCGACAAGCTGCCGGGCGCGCGGGGCATCGGCCCGAAGAAGGCGGCCGAGCTGCTCGCCCAGTACGGGTCGCTCGAGGCTGCGCTCGCCGACGGGCGGTTCGCAGCGGAGGCGCAGGACTTGAGGCTCTTCCGGCGAATCGCCACGATGGACGCCTCCGCCCCCCTTCCTCCCCTCGCAGCAACATCCCCGGCGTGGGCGGAGGCGTCTTCTTTCCTCGAGCGGCTCGGCCTGGACGGCGTCGCAGGACGCGTCGGAGAACTCGCCTCATCGACGTCCTGACGCACCCTGCCCTCGCGCGGCTGCATCCCACAGGCGTCCACCCCGAACGGCCCGAGCGCATCGCCGTGCTGCTGGCGCACCAGCACGTCTGGAGCGAGGGGCGAGCCGCAACCGCCGAGGAGCTGCTGCTCTGTCACACCCCGGAGCACGTCGAGCTCGTTCGCGGCGTCGAAGACGTGATCTGGCTCGACGGCGACACGATCTGCACCGAAACGACGTTCGAGGCCGCCGCGCTCGCGGCGGGGACGGCGGTCGAGGCGGCGCTGCGGGGTGGCTTTGCGCTCGTCCGCCCGCCCGGCCACCACGCTTTCGCCGGGCGCGCCATGGGCTTCTGCATCTTCAACAACGTCGCGGTGGCGGCGCGCACCGCGCAGCGGCGGCTCGGCCTCGAGCGAGTGGCGATCGTCGACTTCGACGTGCATCACGGCAACGGGACCGAGGCGATCTTCCGAGACGACGACAGCGTCCTCTTCGTCTCCCTGCACCAGTGGCCGTTTTATCCGGGGAGCGGCGGCCCGGACGACCAGGCGGAGACGACGGTCAACGTCCCGCTGCCGGCCGGCTGCCGGGACGACGAGTACCTCGAGGCGTTCGATCGCGTGGTCGAGCCGGCGGTGGAGCGCTTCGAGCCCGAGCTCGTGCTCGTCTCGGCCGGCTTCGACGCCCACGTCGACGATCCGCTCGCGAGCATGCGGGTCACCGAGGACGGCTTCCGTGAGATGGCGCGCCGCTGCCGCGGCCTCGCCGACCGGGTCACGGCGGTGCTCGAGGGAGGCTACGAGCTCGAGACGTTGCCGGGTCTCGTCGACGCGGCGCTCGACGGGTTCAGCCGCTAGCCGCGGGCGAGCGCGAGCTTTTCCAGGGCCTCGCGGCGCGAGGACACGCCCAGCTTGCGGAGGAGGCTCTTCACATGGGAGCGGACGGTGTGCTCCGAGATGAACAGCCGCTGCGCGATCTCGTCCGTGCCGTGGTGCTCGTCGAGCAGGAGGAGCACCTCGACCTCGCGCGCCGAGAGAACTGCGGCGATCCGGTCCGGCACGCCTGAGCTGCGTCCGCCCGCTCGCACCTGGTCGAGCAGCCTGCGGGCGACGGGCCCCGAGAGGGCGGCCTCGCCGTGGACGACGCCCGTAAGGAACTCCGCGATCCGCTCGGGCGACTCGGTCTTGAGCAGGTAGCCGGCAGCACCACCGCGAATCGCGGCGAGCAGGTTGTCCTCGGTGCCGGATGCGGTGAGGACGACGACCTCGCAAGCAGGCGCAACCTCACGCAGGCGCGGCAGCGCTGTGAGCCCGTCCATCCCCGGCATCGTGAGGTCGAGGAGCACGACGTCGGGCTGCGTCTCGGCCGCGGCGGTGATCGCTTCCTCTCCGTCCGCGGCAATGGCGGCGAGCTCGAAGCCGTGGGACCGGAGCAGCGCGGACAGCGCCTCGCGGGTGAGCGGATGGTCGTCGACGACCAGAACGCGCGCAGACATGTGTTCCTTATCGGCAGGAGAGCTTTTGCCGACAAGACCAATATGGCGACCCGGCGCACGGAGCTCCAGGCCTGGCTTTGGGGCGAGGTAGCCCTCTGCGGCCTGCTTGGAGCGGGCCTCGCGTTCTTCCTCTCGTACCCCGCGCTGCGGACGCAGTACGACCGGCCGCAGCTCCTGCTGGTCGTCGAGACAGTCACGGCACTCGCCGGCGTGCTCGTGGCGCTCCTCGCTGCCCTTCGCTTCTCGGTGGTCGGGCTCCGCACCGACCTGCTGCTCGCGAGCGGCTTCTTCGTCACCTCGGTCTCGACGGTCGCCTTCGCAATCATCCCCGCGCTCGACCGCGGCCCGCTCGGCCGGGTGAACGGCTGGGCCGCCCTGCTCGGCGGGATCGCCGGCATGGCCCTGATCGCGGTTGCCCCCTTCGTCGGCGGCCCCAGCCGGATGCGCGACCGAGCGCTCCGCGACGCACTCGCGGCGGCCACAGCCGGTCTCGTTGCAGCCTGGCTCGTGCTGCACGCCCACGGCGGCGGCCTTCCTGTGCTCACCGCTCCGCCGGGTGTCGGGCACGCGCCGCCCGGTCTCGCCTCGGCACTAGCAGTCCAGGCGCTGCTCAACCTGCTCGCCGTCGTCGGCTGGGGCCGCCGCTACGCAGGCACCGGCGACGACCTCGCCCGGTGGCTCGCACTCGGCTTCACGCTCCAGCTCTTCGCTGCCCTCCACCTCGTGTTCACGCCGCCGCGCAGCACGATGTACGTCGCGGAGGGAGACTTCCTGCGCCTGCTCGCCTTCGCCCTGATGCTCGTCGGCACCTGGCGCGCCATCCGGTACGCCGAGATCGGCCGGGCGGTCGCCGAGGAGCGAGCCCGCGTCGCGCGGGAGATCCACGATGGCCTCGCGCAGTACCTGTTCGCGCTCTCGACGCACGCGCAGATGCTCGAGGCGGGCGCCCCTGTCGCGGAGGTCGGGCCGCAGCTGAAAGAGGCCGCGGCGCTCGCGCAGCAGGAGGCGCGCTTCGCGGTGCTCGCTCTCTCGTCGGCGGGCGGCACCGCTCCCTTCGACTCCGCGCTCCGGCGCTACGTCGAGTTCCTGACGGCCGACGGCGAGCTCGAGGTAGACCTCGAGATCGACCCAGGGATCCGGCTCGCCCCGGACGAGCAGATCGAGATCTTCCGCATCGTGCAGGAGGGGCTCGGAAACATCCGGCGGCACGCGCACGCGAAGCGGGCCGAGGTCCTGATCGGCCAACGCCCGTCGGGAGAGCGATTCGTGGCGATCGAGGACGACGGCGCCGGTTTCCCGCTCGACGCAGCGAGGGCGGGACAGGGGCTCAGGAACATGCGCGACCGGGCCGCTTCGATCGACGGAGGCTTCAGGATCCGCAGCACACCCGGCCGTGGCACGGCACTCGAGGTCGTCCTGCGGACGTAGAGTTCCCGCGCTTTCCATCGTCCTTCTTTCGTCTTAGAGTCCGCCGCAAACGCTTCGCCGGCTCGCGTCCGCGCTCGTCGTGACTTTGTGTTGCGCGGCGGCGTCGGCCGCGACCGCAGCGAGAAGAGACCGCTGCAGCACGTGACGATCCTCAGCGACTCGGTCGCGGCGGCCTTCGACTGGGATTCCACCGCGCGGCTAGTGCTGGCGCGCGGCGACCGGCTCACGCTCGACCTCCTCCCGTGCGGCCGCCTGGTCCAACCCGGGTGCATCACGCCGGCTCCGCCGAGCGTCCTCAAGAAGGTGGAGCTGCTCGGCCGGAGGATCGGGCCGACGGCGGTCGTTCTCGTCGGCTACAACGACGATCCGCACGTCTACGCCGCGGGGATCGGCAGGGTTGTGAAGGCGATGCAGAGGCGGACGTCAAGCACCTCCTCTGGCTGACGCTGCACCGGGTGAACAAGCAGTACCGGCTGATCAACGAGGTGATCCACGGCGCCTCGGCGCGCTACGACTGGATGACCGTGCTCGACTGGAACAGCTACTCGCGCAACCTGAACCTCGTGGTTCGCGACGGCCAGCATCCACCTCGGTGGCCTGGGCGCGGTCCAGCTCGCGATCTTCATCCACCGCGGTCTGAAGCAGCTGGGACTGACCGGGCCGCGGCCCGCGCAGATCGCTTAGACGAGATGACGGTCGCGAGGTCGAAGACCGGCGAGGTCAAGTTCGGCAGCGCGGCGAAGCCGGCGTTCCTGCCAAGAATAAGCGGCGTCTCTTCGATCCACTTGGCGAGTCACGCCGCGTATGTTCAGCGTCGTAACTGGACCTGGCGAATAGCCAGGGATTCTTGCGCGGGCGGCCGCCTCCCCGCTGAGCGGTCGCCGCCAACACCGAAGCGGGAGCCCGCAAGTCCGAGGAACGACGTCTCGGCGACCACCAGCAGTACGAGCACGAAGCCGGCGGCGAGCAGCCAGCCTGAGCTGTCCGGGCTCGCAACAGAGGGCAGCTCGCGGAGACCTGCAAAGACGCGCAGCTCGAAGAGCCGACCGAGCTTCGGCGGCGCTCGATCGGATTTCGGCTTCGGCGGTGCGCTGTGGGCCCCGCGCGGCGCGTAGCTCTGCCTCGCCGCCGTCGAGCCGGAAGACGCGGGACTCGAGGTGTGCACGGTCGCTGTCGTCCCCACGACCGTTGACGCCGACGAGATCGAGTTCGAGGCGCCCGAGCTCGAAGCGGGGGCAGTCGTAGACGTCGACGCCGCGGCGCCGCTGCTCCTCGTCGAAGCGGGCGTGGGAGAAGGCTTCGGCGAATTGACGCTGCGCGAGGGCGGCGTTTCCGGCTTGGGCTCAGCCTGCGCGCTCTGCACGCCAAGCACGATGGCCCCAAGAGCACACACGACGACAATCGCCGCGCTAAACATCGCCTGCCTTGCGCTCACGGCTCGGGTCTCCCCTCTCCTCGCCGTCGGGTCGATGCTAGCGCAGTGCGACGATAAGGACAACGATCGCGACCACAGCCGCAAGGGCCACGATGATGCCGTTCGCGACGAATACCGCAGTCGGGAGCCGAGAGCGCGAGTCGGTCGAGGGGGCCGTCGCGTTCCTCGACTCGAATCTTCCCACCGGTGCCGCCCGGGTTCCGTCCCCCACGTTCTCGTCACGGTCGCGGTCCGGAGACCGCCAGCCCAGCGAGCCGGAAAGCGCGTCGGTGATGAACTGGTTCAAGCTGACGCGCTCGCGCTCGGCGGCTCGGGCGAGCTCTGCGTGGAGCGACTGCGGCATCCGCAGAAGAAGGCGCCCGCTGTGCGATTGGGTCGTCTTGGGCTCCGGGACCTCCTTGCCCTCCCGCTCGGCAGCTTCCAGCGCCGCGACAACGGCGCCCGCCACCTGCTCTACCGCCTCGTCAGGCGTGGAGCCGCGCGCGTTGCAGCCTGGAAGTGCGTCGATCGTCGCCACCCACGCGTCGTCCTCGTCCTGGACGAGGGTCACCGGATAGGAAAGATCGCGTGCGTCGGCAGGAGCCGATTGCTGCGGCGGCTCCCGGGTCGCGCGATAAGCGCTCGCGTCCGTTCGCTGCCGGGATCGCGATTTCACGGAGTTCAGATTGTACGGCGAAATGGTCAAAATGCATCTTTGCCGGTCACTGCCGGCCGGAGTAGGCGAGCGCCCCCGACTCCTGGAGCGGACCGATTTCGGCACGCAGCTTCGCCAGCGCGCGCCGGGTGAGTCGGGACACGTGGATCTGCGAGATCCCGACTTCTCGCGCAACCTGCGGCTGACTCATGCCGCCGAAGAACTGCAGCGCGAGCAGCGAACGCTCCCGCGGGCTGAGGATGCGGAGCCCGGCCGCCAGCAGAGCACGCTGCTCTCCCCGTTCGTAGCCCCCGTCCTGCACTCCCAGGTCTGCGTAAAGCTCGTCGTCCTCATCCGTCCCGGGCCGTGAAAGGGAGACTGGCGACTGAATGCGCTCCGTGTCGAGTGCAGCCGCCACCTTCGGCTCGGCCACTCCCGACGACTCGGCGATCTCGTGAATGGTCGGGGGGCGCTCGAGCCTCGCAGAGAGCTCGTCCGAACAGGCGCACAGGCTCGGGCGCAGCTCCTGCAGGCTACGCGGGATTCTGATCGGCCAGCCGCGGTCGCGCAGGTAGCGCTTGATCTCTCCGGACACGTTCGGTATCGCGAAGGCTCCGAACTCCACCTGCCGTTCCGAATCGAACCGGTCGACGGCCTTGATCAGGCCGATGCAACCGACCTGAACGAGGTCCTCGTAGAGCTCGCCGCGCATGCTGTGCCGCCGCGCGAGGCTTCGGACCAGCGGCATGTACTGCTGGATCAACCGCTCGCGTGAGCTCAGGTTTCCTTCCTCGTGGTACTCGCGGAGCAGCTTGCGCACGGTCTCCCGACTTGCGGAGGCCGGCCGGCGCTTGCCCCCTGGGCGTTCGCCGTCGAATCCCGTCAGTCGAGACGTGGGACGCCCCGGCCGCTCGAGCTCTGCCGCAATCACCGACACTGCCCTCCCTCGACCTCCTCGTGGGTGGTGTATCTCGCGGTTTAGGTGTCCGACTATAACTCTCGTCTTTTTGTTTTTCAACTCCGAGTTGTTTTTATTTTCGCGGTTCGTCTTGCACGTCCGCGGGTATCTATGAGTTGTTGGAAGCAGCGTGGCAGGCGTGGCGAGGTACACAGTGGAAAAGAACGTCGAACGAAGTCTTGGCCGTGCCCACCCCGACCTGCGGGAGCAACATCCTTCGCCCACATCTCATGTCCACCGACTGCCACTGCAGACGATGCCCGTGGCAACTGCCGCGTCCTTTGTGCCTTCCGCAACTACCTATGGGGCCCCCGGTCCTGCACCGGCGTCGAGCGAGAGTTTCAGGCCGTCGCGGGCCACCGCTCGAGCCCAACCAGAGCTGGTATCGCCGCGGTATCAAGCCAAAAACAGTGATATCGGCGCCGGTGGACCTCGTGGCGCTGATGGTTCAGCGGCCGACCTCCAGCTCGAGGCCACCTCGATAGGTGCGATCAACGAGCTTTCCTCCGCTCCGGGCGTGGCGCCGGCCGTCCACGCGCCGTTTCTTCGAAAAGCGATCGCATGGCACAAACTCCGCCGGTGGTATCAACTCACGTATCGGCAGTACAGATTATCGGCGAAGATCATTGCCAGCGATCCGTCCCAACCTCCGCTGGCGGTAGAATCAATTGCACCCGATCTGTTGAGCCATACACACGATACTTCTCGCTGCATCCTACGCGCGATCCATGGTCAGATCAGTCGACAGAACTCGCGACCGTCCGTGATACCAGCGCAACCAGAAGATCAGGCCACGGACAAGAGGAGGCTGCTCGAGTCGGGAGTCGGCTTGGGCAGCCTCTCTTGCCGGCAGGTGGTGCACGTCTAGCCGTGGCCCGCCCGTCGCGTACCCCCCCTGCTGCGCCTACCGTAGTTCGCCCTCGGCCGCGGCGGCATCTCGGCCTCGTGCCGCCTCCACTCCCGCGGCGCACGCTCATCGTCTCGAGCTTCGTTCTGCCGCATTCCGGCGTGATGGAACAGTTCGTCGATGCCGCCTCGACGTTGCTTACTGAGCGTGGGTGGGATGTCCGAGTAGTCGCGTGCCGCCCCGACCTGGGGCCGGCAGCAGCTGATATCACGCTGCCGACGCTCTATCTCCCGCCCGGATCCTGGCCACTGCCGGTCGGAGGCTGGCGCGCTCTTTGGCGAGAGATCGGCAGGGCGGACGTCGTCCTCGCGAACGGCGCGCACAACCTTCTTCCCATCCTTGCCACCCTCGTGGCTCACGTGCGGCGCCGCAAGGTGATCTTCGTCCTGCACGGCTCCGGCGCCCCGCTCACGACGAGGTCGTTGCGCTACCACCGCGTGCTTCGAGCGGTGTTCGACCGGCTCATCGTCCGGCGCACGCTACGGCGCTCGCATCCGATTTCGCTGTCCCAGGCAGGCATCCCGGGCGCGCGGAAGCGCTACGGCGTCGAAGCTGCGCACTTCTCATATCCCCTGCGCGACTTGCCGCCGGCGACACCTCGGACGCTGGATCCCGACGAGCCGCTGTCGATCGTCTGGGCCGGTCGGCTCGACCGGGAGAACAACCCGCTTCATGCGGTCGAGGTCGTCGAGCGTCTCCGGCGCCACCGCGATGCCACCCTTCACGTGTACGGGACTGGTGGCCTGGACGACCGGCTCGCGGAGCTCGCTGCGGATCGTCCCTGGCTCCAGCTCGGCGGCCAACTCACCTGGAGCGAGGTTCAGGACGCCCAGGATGCCTCCCACCTCTCTTTGTCGACCTCGCTCGGGGATGCGACTGAGATCGCGATCCTCGAGCCGCTCGCGCGCGGGATCCCGGTCGTCTCGACCCAGGTCGGCGACGCGCTGCTGCACTACACCGATACCGCACTGCACTTGTTCTGCGTCGCTCCAGCCGAGGCACAGGCGGCGGCCTTCGCGATCCTCCGGCTTGTGACGTCATATTCGCGATATCGCGACCTGTTCGCGGAGAACGCGCAGGTCCTGCGGAATCGTCACCGCGGAGGCGCGCAACGGCTGAGCATGCTCCTGGAGACCGCAGCCTTCGGCGAGCCGGCCGAGCGAGTTGCTGCCGGCACTCGTCCCCGCGCTTCTCGTTCGCCCGCCATAGCAGAGGAGCTGAGCACGTGATCGAACAGCCCGAGATCCAATCACCCGTTACGCGGCTCCGCCCCTTCGAGCCTCCCCCCGAGCAGCCCATCGACGTCCCGAGATACGCCAATGCGTTGCGCCGTTCGCGCGTCCTGATCGCCGGGATCGTCCTGGGCATTACAGCACTCGTCCTCGTTCTCTCGCTCGCGCTCCCCAAGACGTACTCGGCCCACGCCACGATCCTGTTCGACGACTCGGCGGTCGCAACGACCGACACGCAACGCGAGCTCGCAACGATCCAGCAGCTTCTGGTTACGCGAGACGTGCTCGCACTCAGCGCGAAGAAGCTGCACACCACGGTCGGAACCCTCAGCCCGAAGGTGCAGGCAACGGTCGACCCGAATGCCAACATCGTCTCGGTCTCGGCCTCTGCCCCGACTCCGCACGCTGCCGCCCGGACGGCAAACGCTGTCGCGGCGTCGTTTCTCGCCCGCGAGCGGGCGGTCGAGGTCGCGCGGCTACAGACGGCGCAGAAGGGTCTGACGAGCGCGATTGCGCGCCTGCGCGGGACTCGGGGAGGAAAGGCGCAGATCCCACTGCTCCGCGCACGACGAAGTGCGCTCGGTGTCAGCGCTGCCACCGCGGGCTCCGAGCTGCAGCTCGCCGAGAGTGCCCAGCCTCCGAGCAAGCCGACTTCTCCACGTCCGGTGCGAAACGCGGCATTCGCCTTCGTTGCGGCCCTCCTCATCAGCGTTCTCGTGGCACTCGGCCGGGAGCGGATCGCGCCCCGCGTGGCAGGGCTTCGCGACCTCGAGCGCCTGACCGGCGTCTCGATCCTGACGGAGATTCCGGAGGGCGGCCGTGGGAGCACAGCCGCGGTCGCCGAGCGGGAGGCTTATGACGTACTCGCCGCGATCGTCGAGGCGCAGCTGCCACGCCAGCGCCAGAAGATGCTGCTCGTGACGAGCGCCTTCGCCGACAAGCGCAAGGCGCGCGTCACCGCCGGGCTGAGCCGCGCTCTCGCGCAATCGGGTGAGGCTGCGATCGTCATCGACGCGGATCTCCGCCGTCCGTCGCTCGAGCAGCTGTTTGGATTGGAGCGAGCTCCGGGCCTTGCGGAGATCCTCGCAGCAGCCCGGCACGGCGACACGGAGACGGCCGCGGAGATGATCGTCGAGCCTCCGGTCTACGCCTCGTCGCAGAGGCGAACCGGCAGCCTTGCTGTCCTCGGCACGGGAGAGGCGGCCTCGCCGGCGCTCGCCTCACCAGACGCGGTCGAAGTCTTGTTCGGTCAGCTGCGCCAGTCTGCGTTCACTTTCGTCGTGATCAATGCGCCACCCATTCTCGAGCCGGAAGGATGGCGGACATGGGCTCGCTACGTGGATGCCGTAGTGATGGTCTCTCGCCTGGAGAAGCTGCCGCCGAACGACCTGCTCGAGCTACGCGACCAGCTTGCGCAAGTCAGCTCCACCGTTCTCGGCCAGGTCGTCGTGGGCCGCGCGAGCTAATCCAGAAACCGGCAAGCGAACCCTGCTGGGAGTTTCTCGCCCAGAGGCACGACCACGACTTCGACCATCAGCTCGGCGACGGCTTCAACGCGTCTCGATGCGAGGAGCGTTCCCCGTAATGGACACGACGATAGGCGCCTCGCAGCGCCAACGGAGTGTCGTGTCCACCTCCGACTTTTGCTCGAAAGTCGAGCTGCCGGTCGCTCGGGTCGATCCGCCGCCGCCGCAGCGAGAACCGGTCCGTCCCGGGCACGTTCACACCCGGCTCAGAGCTCACCGCCAGCCGGTATCCGGTCTCCGCGACGAAACGCCGCTCGCGCTCGCCGAAAAGGCCGGCCGGATAACAGAACGCCTCCACGGGACGCCCCAACCGGTCCGCCAAGTCGAGCTTCGAGTCCGCGATCTCGCAGCGCGACTCCGCGTTCGTGAGCAGAAGCAGGTTCGGGTGCGAGACCGAGTGCGCCTCGAACCTGAGCGTGCCCGCCTGGTCGAGCTCGACGATCTCTTCCCAGTCGAACACGGCCGGCTGCTGGGAATACCACGGGAACGACGCCGTGCCGTCGATCACGCCCGTCGGGACGAATACGGTCGCGCGGAAGCCGAGCCATTCGAGCACCGGCAGCGCGTTCTCGCCCACGTCACGGAAGCCGCCGTCGAAGTTGAGGGCCAACGTGCGCGGAAAGACCTGGCCCGCTTCCAGCCGGGCGACGGCCTCCGACAGCCCGACGACCTGGAAGCCTTCGGCAGCCAGCGCCTCCATCTGGTGCCGGAACCGCCTGGGCGAGACGGCCAGCGGATCGTCGTCGTCCGAGACCCGGTGGTAGGAGAGGATGCGGAGGCCGCCGGCATCGAGCCGTCCATGGCTCCGGGCGCGCCACCACACAGATCTTGCGTGCGTGACCCCGGCCCTCGCTTGCTCGGAGACGCGAGTTCCCACCGCTCGGTAAGTACCCACCGCGCACCAGTGGCCGTGATGCAGGCCGTCCAAGGAAGACCTCGACGAGAAGCTCTAGCCGGCGTAGCGGAAGGTGCTGCTGCCGAGCAGCCGCCCGTACTTCGCCCGGGCGCGCCGCCCGTAACCGGGCCAGACGTACCAGCGGTAGACCCCGTGTCGAAGCTTGTAGTGATGGCCACGGTAGACCCACTTGTGAGAGACCTTGAAGCTCGCGCGGGCCGGCCAGGCGCTCAAGACCTTGTGGCCCTTGATCAGCTGGACGTTGTAGTACTTCGCGCCCTTGACCGGCACCCAGAACAGACGCGGCGGGGAGGTAACGCTCTCTCCCGGGAACGGGGCGATCAGTCGCCCCGTGGCGGTGACCCCGACCTTATCGGCCGTTGAGTTCGAGGCCGCATCGAAGGCCGTGAGGGTGTACTTGTACTTTGCGCCGGGGCGTAGGCCTTGGTCCTGGTAGCTGCTCGCCGATCCGCTGTAGACGAGCTTTGGGGCACCCTTGGCGCCCGACCGAGTCACCTGCACAGTCTTGGTGTCGGTGGACGCTTTCCAGCTCAGGAGAACCGCCTTGTCCTCGTGCTTGACCGTCACGTCCCCCACGGGCGCCGGGGGCGTCGAGTCGTAAGCGAACTGGACGCTCGCCTGGCCGACATTGCCTGCGTTATCCGTGCAGGCGCCCGAGACCACCGCCGTAGCGTTCGCGGGACCGCTGTAGGTGGCGGACGAGCAGCCGGCCATCCCCGACGTCGGGTCGGTCCCTGCGAAAGAAATCGTGACCGGCTTGTTGTACCAACCGTTCGCATCAGGCGGCCGGCTCAGCACACCGTGCACGGCTGGCGGGGTCTTGTCGACGCTGACGCTGAATTTGTCAACGAGGGTCTGTGTGCCCCACGTCGCGGAGCAGTTGAAGTGGGTGACGCCATCGGTGGTGAGCGTCGTGATATTGCACCCCGTATCGCTGTCGGGGATCGGGTTGAATGTCCAGTAGACATGGACGTTGCTCACGTACCAGCCGTTGGCACCGAGCGTGCCATTGATCGTGTGGTCGAAGGTGATTGGAGCGCTCGTGGCACTAGAAGGAACAGCCAGGCTCGCGCAAGCGACTACCAGAAGCAACAACAACCGATGTTGTCCCTTTGTGGCTGATTGCACGACTCTTAGTTAACTACCCTTTCCCCGATATGTCGATACTCGTTTCGGCCGGGAAACGGGCTACCGGCCGGCCTTAGCCGCGGCAAGGCGCTGAGCAGGGGTCGCCGGCCGCCGCTCCTCTACCGGGTCGCGAGAACGGGTACATACTTAGAGATGGTGTTCGGCGGCGCGCATGTGCGGATCCGGCCGCTTCCGCACCCAGTTCAGTGGGGGCGGTGGGCTGTGCCCGGAGCACTCCTTCTGCTCCTCATGCTCGTTGGTGTCGCCTCAATCGCCTCACCGGCCGCCGCCGCCGGTTCCCGGCAGCACCACGGTGGGCTGAAGGACCGTTTTCGTCCGAAGATCGTCGGCGAGCCACGGGTCGGCGTGGCCCTGAGGGCGACGCGCGGCGTCTGGACGCGGCCTCGCCCGTTCGTCTACAGGTACACCTGGTTCCGCTGCGCCGCCGGCGGTACGAAGTGCGGTCCGATCGCCGGGGCCGCGAAGCCTCTCTACACCCTGTCCACTCAGGACGTCGGCACCACCCTGCGGGTGACTGTCACGGCCAGGAACGCGGCCGGCTCCGCCCGGGCGACCTCCCGCCCGACCCTCGCGGTGCTGGCGATCCCACCCGCGGTCACTTCGTCTCCGACGGTGTCGGGTACGGCTCAGGACGGCCAGCCGCTCACCGCAGGCCCGGGCAGCTGGAGCGGAACGCAGCCGATCAACTACAGCTACCAGTGGCAGCGCTGCGGCTCGACCGGTGCCAACTGCACCCCGATCGCCGGCGCGACGACGACCACGTACACACCCGGCTCGACCGACGTCGGCAGCTCGGTCGAGGTCACGATCACGGCGAGCAACATGGCGAACAGCGCCACCGCCTCCTCGGCTCCAACGGCGCCCGTGCGCGCGCTGCCTGGTGTCGTTGCCCTGTGGCACATGGACGAGACGTCCGGTACGACGATGTTCGACTCGGTCGGTAGCCACAACGGGGTCCTGCACTCAACCCAGATCGGGCTGCCCGGTTTCGCCGGAAGCGCGTACGGCTTCAACGGCTCCTCCAGCTACGTCGACGCGCCCTCGACGGCCGACCTGAACCCCGGCAGCAACAACATCACCTTCACGATCCACTTCAAGTCGTCCGGCACAGCTCCGCCGCCGCCGGCCGACTGGGACATCTTCCGCAAGGGCCTCTACACGACCCGCGGCGGCGAGTGGAAGATGGAGTTCCAGCAGACCGGCCAGGCGTCGTGCGGCTTCAAAGGCACCGGCGGCTACGCCGAGCTCGTGGCCGGACCGGCGATCAACGACGGCCAGTGGCACACCATCTCCTGTGTCAAGACGTCGACCGCGATCGAGGTCGTCGTCGACGGACAGGTCTTCTCGAAAGCGGCGAACGTCGGCTCGATCACGAACAGCACCGACGTCGCCATCGGCGCCCGCCCCGGCTCCGACTGGTACCAGGGACAACTCGACGAGGCCAGCATCCAGATCGGCTAGCGCCGACGTGGGAGAAGCCGACGGGCAATGGAAAGCCCCCGCATCTGCGGAGGCTTTCCGTAGCAGGCCTGTAAGCCGGATTCTGTCGAGGGTGACCATCCATCTGTGCAGCTACCCGGCTCCTCGGCGGGCCGCCTCGGCGGAGCCTGTTTGCCTTGCACCGGACGGGGTTTAGCGAGCCGGTCCTGTCGCCAGGGCCGCTGGTGGGCTCTTACCCCACCGTTTCACCCTTACCGGCCGCGACTCCGGAGATCCGCGACCGGCGGTCTGTTTTCTGTGCCACTTTCCGTCGGCTTTCGCCGCCTCCCTGTCGGGAGCGTCCTGCCCTGCGGTGTCCGGACTTTCCTCGACGCCTCGCGAGAGGCGCCGCGGTCACCCGGCCTGCGACCCGGATTGTACCCCGGTTTTAGCGCCGTCGATCCTCCCGTGCAGGCGCATCTCGCACTCGGGACAGCGGACGAGCGCCCCCTCGTGGAGGACGAACTCGCCGCAGACCGGGCACTCGAGCGACGCCCCGCGCAGTACGGCGAAGAGTTCCTGCTCCAGCGTCCGGTGGAGAGGCGTGAGCTGGGTCACAGCTCCCGGAACACTCCCACGACCTTGCCGAGGATCTGGACGTGCGGCGCGTAGATCGGCTCGAGCGCCGCGTTCTCCGGCTGCAAGCGAATCCGCCCGTTCTCGCGGAAGAACCGCTTCACAGTCGCCTCGTCTGCCGTCTCGTCGTCGCCGGCGAGGGCCACGACGATCTCGCCGTCGCGGGCTTCCTGGGCACGGCGCACGACGACGACGTCGCCGTCGAGGATGCCCGCCTCGATCATCGAGTCGCCCTTGACGCGCAGCAGGAAGTCGCCGCGGAGGTTCTCGGGCACCGCGATCTCGTCTTCGACGTTCTCCTCTGCGAGCAGCGGGCCGCCGGCGGCGATCTGGCCGAGCAGCGGCAGCTTGGGCAGCTCTGCGACGGCCTCGGCGCTCTTCTTCTCCCGGCCGACGAGCTCGAGCGCCCTCGGCTTCGTCGGGTCGCGTCGAAGCAGCCCCGCGCGCTCGAGGTTCGCGAGGTGCGCGTGGACGGTGGAGGGCGAGGCGAGCCCGACTGCGTCGCCGATCTCGCGCACGGTCGGGGGATAGCCGTGCCGGTCGACGTAGTCGAGGAGGAAGCTCCAGATCTCGCGCTGGCGGCCGGTCAACTCGGCTGTGGACTGCATCTCACGCTCCGGGGTCGGGTACGGTGCGAACAGGTGTTCGACAGCAGGGTACGGACTCCTCCGGACGGCGTCAATACGAACGTCGCCGAGTGCGGCTATGGTGGCGCTGCGCGTAGGCCTTGCGCGGAAGCCGTTGAGGCTCCACCAGTTTTCCCCTCTCCGTCTGTCACATTTGGCCTGGGTGCGTCAAGGAGACGCGCGAGTTCGCGTTTCCACCTTGTGTGGTGACGACAGGAGAGTTATGCAGACGTGGGCATTCGTCAGCGACGTGCCGATCAGTCGCGAGCAGTACGACAAGCTCGAC
>DASQCM010000126.1:0-22538 GCA_035634675.1 Gaiellaceae bacterium | reverse complement strand
TCTGGGTCAGCGTCGGCGGCTTCTCCGCCGACGACTACGCCGAGACCTGCGCTGCTCTGGAGGGCATCGAGGCGGTCGAGCTCAACCTCTCCTGCCCGAACGTCGACGAGGCGGCCGACTCGGCGGCGGAGATCGTGTCCGCCTGCCGCCGCGCGACCGCGCTGCCGCTTTACGCAAAGCTCTCCGCCGCCCACCCGGACGTGGCCGAGGTCGCGCGGGCGGTCGCGGCGGCCGGCGCGGACGGGCTCTCGCTGATCAACACGCTTCGTGCCACAGCACTCGACCGCAATCTGCGCCCGGTGCTCGCCCGCGGCAGCGGAGGCCTGTCCGGACCGGCGCTGAAGCCGGTCGCGCTCAACGCGGTGAGCGTCTGCCACGAGGCGACGGGCCTGCCGATCGTCGGGATGGGAGGGATCGAGACCGGACGCGACGCGCTCGAGTTCGCCGCCTGCGGCGCCTGCGACGTCGCGCTCGGAACCGTGCTGTTCGCCGACCCGGGCGCGGCCTCGCGTGTTCGCTCGGAGCTCGCAGTCGCGTGCGCGGAAGCAGGCGTTGCCAAGCCGGACGACGGACGAAGCCTGTCAAAAAGCCCGGAAACGGAGGAAAAAGTCCCGGCTTGAAGGTCGCGGGGTGGTTGGTAAGATCGGCGCTCCGTGTCCCCCACGAAGACTCAGGCGCATGCTCCGCTTCGCTCCCTCGACCAGCGGATGGACGCCCTCAAGCGAGCGAACGACGTCCGCGTGAGACGCGCGAAGCTGAAGAAGGACCTCAAGGAGGGGAAGGTCAAGATCGAGCAGATCCTCGGCAACCCGCCTGAGTACGTCTCGACCGCGAAGGTGATCGACATCCTCATGGCGGTGCCGAAGTTCGGGCGCGTGAAGGCGACACGGTTCCTCAACACCTGCAAGATCAGCCCATCGAAGACCGTCGGCGGACTCTCAGACCGGCAGCGCGGCGAGCTCATCGGCCTCTTCAACAGCCGCTAGTGGTGGCTGTCGAGCGCAGGCCGTCGGTGCTCGTGGTGACGGGCCCGTCGGGCGCCGGCAAGGGGACGCTGATCCGCGAGCTCGTCGAGCGCGTGCCGGAGATCGAGGTGACCGTTTCCGCGACGACGCGCAAACAGCGTCGCGGGGAGGAGGACGGCCGCGAATACTGGTTCCTCAGCGACGACGACTTTTCGGACGCAGTGGAGCGCGGGGAGTTCCTCGAGCACGTCGAGTTCGTCTCCCATCACCGCTACGGGACGCTGCGCTCAGAGCTCGTGCGGATCGCGAAAGCCGGCCACGTGCCGCTGCTCGAGCTCGAGACCGAGGGCGCGCTGCTCGTCAAGGAGGAGGTCGCCGGCGCGGTCACGATCTTCATCTCCGCACCGGTAGCAGAGCTCGAGCGGCGCCTGCGCGAACGGGCGACGGAGAGCACGGGAGAGATCGAAGAGCGGATCGAGATCGCGCGGATGCAGCTCGAGCAGGCCGGCGAGTTCGACTACGTGATCGAGAACGACGATCTCGAGCGGGCGGTCGACGAGCTGACCACGCTCGTCCGCGGGCTCCTCAGCCCGGCAGCTACCATGCCGCGGCGATGATCGAACCCCGCGTCGACGACCTGCTGGAGAATGTGGACTCGCGCTACGCCCTCGTGATCGTGGCCGCGAAGCGCGCCCGGCAGATCAACAACTACCACCACCAGCTCGGCGAAGGCACCTTCGGCGACAACCTGCCGCCGCTTGTCGAGAGCCGCTCGAAGAACTACTTGACCATGGCCCTGGAGGAAGTGGACGAGGGCATGCTCAAGTACGAATACCCGGGCTAAGCAGGCATCATGCGGGCATGGCCCGCGTCCTGTTGGGGGTGACGGGTGGCATCGCCGCCTACAAGGCGTGCGCGCTGTGCCGGCTCCTTGTGAAGGACGGCCACGACGTCGTCCCGCTCGTCACGCGCGGGGCCGAGCGTTTCGTCACGGCCGAGACGTTTCGCGCGCTTGCCCGCCGGCCGCCGGGCGACGACGTCTATCTCCACCTCACCCGCGCCGACCTCCTCGTCGTCGCGCCCTGCACCGCCAATACGCTGGCCAAGCTCGCACAGGGGCTCGCCGACAACGTACTGACCGAGGCGGCGCTGGCCCACCGGGGCCCCGTACTCGTCGCGCCGGCAATGAACCCGCGGATGTGGTCGCATCCGGCCACGCGCGCCAACGCCGAGACCCTGCAGGCCCGCGGCGTCGGCCTCGTCGGCCCGGACGAGGGCGAGACGGCCGAAGGCGAGCTCGGCGTGGGGAGGATGGCCGAGCCGGAGGAGATCCTCCGCGCGGTTCGCGACGTACTAGCGGGTAATGGCCCGTTGCGCGGCAAGCGCGTCCTCGTCTCCGCGGGCGGCACCCGCGAGCCGGTCGACGCGGTCCGCTTCGTCGGCAACCGCTCCTCGGGGCGAATGGGAGTCGCGATCGCGGCCGAGGCACACAGGCGCGGTGCCGAGGTGACCCTGCTCGCCGCCAACCTCGCCGTGCCCGCGCCGGCCGGAGTCGAGCTCGTCGAGACGCCCGCGGCGGCCGACCTCGAGCGGGAGGCTCTCGCGCGCGCGGCGGAGGCCGACGTCGTCGTGATGGCCGCGGCTGTCGCCGACTACCGGCCCGCGGAGGCCCTCGCGGCGAAGCGGCCGAAGGACCCCGCGGCGTGGACGCTCGAGCTGGAACCCACGGCCGACGTGCTCTCGGCGCTGGGCCAGCGTCGCCGCGAGGGCCAACTCCTCGTCGGCTTCGCCGCCGAGACCGGAGAGGACGGCCTCGAGCGCGCACGGCAGAA
This sequence comes from Gaiellaceae bacterium, assembly GCA_035634675.1. Taxonomy (GTDB): domain Bacteria; phylum Actinomycetota; class Thermoleophilia; order Gaiellales; family Gaiellaceae; genus Palsa-739. The sequence continues at coordinate 19,741 of DASQCM010000126.1, read as the reverse complement.
GCTCTCCAACAAGGGCGCCGATCTCATCGTCCTCAACGATGTGGGGCGGACCGACATCGGCTTCGACACTGCAGAGAACGAGGTGACGTTGGTCACGGCCACGACCGAGCGGGCGATCGCCAAGGCGCCGAAGGACGAGATCGCGGGGGCGATCCTCGACGAGGTCGAGGCGCGCCTTGGCTGAGCGCGCCGTCGCACCGAGCCCTTCGGACCTGATCCTCGACGTGACGAGGAACCTCGGCCGCGTCATCCACGCGCCGGACGAGACGCTCCGTCTGGTCGTCCTCTGCCTCGTCGCCGAGGGCCACGCGATCGTCGAGGACTTCCCGGGCGTCGGCAAGACGATGCTCGCCAAGGCGCTGGCTCGCTCGCTCGACTGCAGCTTCTCGCGCCTCCAGTTCACGCCCGACCTCCTCCCGTCCGACGTCACCGGCGTCAACGTCTTCAACCAGCAGACCAACGAGTTCGAGTTCCGCCCCGGCCCCGTGTTCGCGAACCTCCTCCTTGTCGACGAGGTCAACCGCGCCTCGCCCAAGACGCAGGCCGCGCTACTCGAGTGCATGGAAGAGCGGCAGGTGACGGTCGACGGCGTCACGTACCGGCTCGAGCCGCCCTTCATGGTCATGGCGACGCAGAACCCGATCGAGTACGAGGGGACGTACCCGCTGCCGGAGGCGCAGCTCGACCGCTTCACGATGCGGCTCTCGCTCGGCTACCCACCGCTCGCCGAGGAGGCCCGCATGCTCGACGAGCAGACGAGCGCGCCACCGCTCGACTCGCTGCCCGCCGTCGCGGACGACACGGACGTGCTGCGGCTGGTCGAGGCGGCGCGGGCGGTGTACGTGGAGGAGAGCCTCGGCCGCTACGTGGTTGCGGTTCTCCGCCAGACGCGAGGCGACGCGAGGCTCTACCTCGGCGCCAGCCCGCGCGCCGGGATCGCCCTGCTCCGCGTGGCGAAGGCGCGGGCGCTTGCGGAGGGGCGGGACTTCGCGGTGCCCGACGACGTCAAGGCGGTCGCGGCGCCCGTGCTCGCCCACAGGCTCATCCTCGCCCCGGAGGCCCGCTCGGCGGCGCTCGACGCCGAGGATCTCGTCGCGGACGCGCTCGAGCGAACCCCGGTTCCGGTCTGATGACCGCCCGGGGTCGAGCAGTACTGGCCCTCGGCGTCTTCTGCTGGATCGCCGCCGTCGTCTTCGGTTCGCGCGCCCTCTATCCCGTAGCCGCCGGCCTGGTCCTCGCGGTGCCGCTTGCGCTCGTATGGGTCAAGCTGTCGATGCGCCGGCCGCACGTGAGCAGGCGCTGGTCGAGCGAGACCGTGCTCGAAGGGGACGAGGTCGCGGTCGAGCTCACGCTCACCCGCGAGTCGGGGACGCCGCTGCCGGCCGTCGTCGCACACGAGCGAATTGGCCGGCTCGGCGAGTGGGAGGTCGAGCTGAGCCGCCGCGGACGCGGCCGTTACGTGGGGCCGTACTGGCTGGGCTCCGTCGCACGCGGCCGCCATCGCTTCGCACCCGTCCGGCTCGCGCTCTCGGACCCGTTCGGCCTCGCCGAGGCGGCGCTCACCGTCGAGGAGCAGCAGGCGCTCGTCGTCTATCCGCGGCTCGTCGAGCTCGAGCGGCTCTTCTTCGACGGCGGCGCCGGCCCGAACGACGGCCGTCGGCTCCTGTTGCGGCGGCCTGCCGGATTCGAGCTCCACAGCGTCCGCGACCACCAGCAGGGCGAGTCTCTGCGACGCGTCCACTGGCCATCCACGGCACGGCGTGGCCAGCTGATGGTGAAGGAGCTCGAGGACTCGCCGCGCGACGAGGTCGTCGTGCTCCTGGACGGAGACGCCGCGGGAGTGACCGGCACGCCGCCCGACTCGTCCTTCGACGCGGCGGTCCGAGCGACGGGGTCGATCATCCGCGCCCAGATCCGCCGCGGACGCCGCTGCGTGCTCGTCCTCAACACGGCGGGGCGGGAGACGCAGGCCGTCACGGCTGACGGACCGGAGTGGCAGCGCGCGCTGGAGCTCCTCGCAGCAGGCGAGCCCGACGCGCACACTCCCGCGGCGGCGCTGCTCGATTCCGGCGTGGGCCCCGCCGCCCGCTCGCTCGAGCTCGTGGTCGTCACGTCCCGGATCGAGCCGGCGCTCGTCAACCGGCTGCTGGAGCGGGCGCTGTCGCGCCGTGCGGTGGCGCTCGTCCACGTCGACCCGACCAGCTTCGCCGCGGCTCCGCGCCGACCGGAGCCCGGGTTGCTCCGCCTGCAGGCGGCAGGCGTCCCGGTCGCCGTGGTCCAGCGAGGATCGGATCTCGCTGCCGCACTGGCAGGGGCGCAGCCTTCGGAGGCCGCGCATGCGTAGGACGTCGCTGACGCTCGCGGCGGCCCTGCCGGCGCTCGCCGTCGTCGCCCTGACATGGCTCCGGCTGGAGCAGCCGATCGCTCCGTGGTGGCGGGTGCTCGCGCTCGCCGGGCTCGCGCTTGCCGCCTCAGCAACTCCGCGCCGGCTCTGGCGTGCGGCCGCGACGCTCGTCGCCACCGTCGTCGCCGCCTGGATCGCCGTTGGCGTCTGGCTCGTTCCCTTCCGGCCGCTCGATCCAGGATCGGCGTTCGGGCTCGGCGATCGGCTCTCCACGCTCGGCGCGAAGTTCGGGAACGGCTTCGACGACTTCTACGGGACACACCTGCCGTTCGATCCGCGCGTGCACACCGCGATGAGCGCTCTCGTACTCTCGGCGATCTTCTGCTTCTCGCTGCTCGTTGCGCTTCTTGCTGCGGAGCGGAAGCCGGTCGCCGCCGCGCTCGTGCTGCTTCTGGGAGCGGGTTGGCCGGCGACGCTGCTCGGCCCCTCGGGAGGCATCGCCATCGGGGCGGCGATCCTCGCGGCCGCGCTCGTGTTGCTCGCTGGGCTCGGATCTCGGCGCGTCCCGCCGCTGGCTCTGCCGGCGGTCGCCGTCGTCGCGGCGGGGGCCGTCGCCGTGGGTTCGGCGACCGCCGCGCGCCACGGGCTCGTCCACTGGCAGTCGTGGAACCTGGCGCACGTCGCAACCGGGCCTACCGATGTCGGGTTCGTCTGGGATGCCCAGTACGGCGGCCTGAAGTGGTCAGGCCACCCGACGACCGTCCTTCAGGTGCAGTCCGCACGTCCGCCGGCCTACCTGCGTGCGACGGTGCTCGACGACTTCATCGGCGACGCGTGGTCGGTGGGGCTCCCTCGCGCGGCCGACTCCCTAGAGCCTGCGGCCGCCCGCAATCCCCGAAACCAGACGCCCGAGGTGGTGACCGTGAACGGTCTCGCGGACACCCACCTCGTCGGCGGCAGCATCCCTATCCGCTACGACGCGGGGGACGCGCCGCTCGTCGTCACGCAGCCGGGCTTCGCGGCCCTGCACCAGAACCTCCCGCGCGGGTTCCGCTACACCGTCTGGAGCTACACGGCTCGCCCGACGGCGGCGGCATTGCGGCGGTCGCCTCCGGCGTATCCGCAGCGGCTCTTGGACGACGATCTGCTCGATGTCGGTCGCGGTGTGAGCATGCCGGCCTTCGGGACTCCCGACCGTGCGGGCGGAGTGGAGGCGCTGCTCACGGTGAATCCTGAGCTCAATCCGTACGTGCCGCTCGCACGGCTTGCCGACGAAGTCGCCGGGCGCGCCCGGACACCGTACGAGGCGGTCGCCCGCCTCGAGAACTGGTTCGTCGCCTCGGGCCAGTTCCGCTACTCGAACCACCCGTTCGTGGTCAAGCCGGCGCTCGTCGGATTCGTGACCACGACGCGGGAGGGCTACTGCCAGTTCTTTGCGGGAGCGATGGCGCTCATGCTCCGGTACCTGGGCATCCCCGCCCGTGTCGCCGTCGGCTTCGCCGGTGGAAGGGCCGACGCGGATCACCACACGTGGCTCGTCAGCGACCGCGACGCCCACGCCTGGGTCGAGGTCTGGTTCAAGGGCTATGGCTGGCTGCCGTTCGACCCGACGCCCGCCGTCGCCGGGTCCTCGCGGCGACCGAGCCTGGCGGGGACGAACCTCACCGTCGGGGCGGGGGGCGCCGCGAAGGGGGCGGCCGCGTCGAAGGCCGGAGCCCGCGGCAGCGGCTCGGCGACGATCGCGCAGATCCTGGCGCGCAAGAACGGCATCGCCGGGCCGCACTTCCATCCGCGGTCGTCGGCATCAGCGCTCAGATCCGAGGGCAGCGGCAGCAGCCACCTGGCGGCGTGGATCCTCCTGCTCGTCGTCGCGACCGGGGGAGGAGCAATCGTGTTGGCGAAGGCCGGCGTCAGGGCGGCGCGGCGTGTCCGGCGCGATCCGCGGCGCGTTGCGGCAGCGTGTCGAGAGGAGCTCGCGTCGTTCATCGCCGACCAGGGGATCGAGGCGCCGCGCAGCGCGACGCTGCAGGAGCTCGGCGAGCTCGTGCGACGCGAGTTCGCGGCGGATCCCGACCCGTTCGTGGCTGCCGCGATGGCCGCACGCTTCGGCCGTGCCGAGGACGCCCCTGCGGCCGCCCGCACGGCGCGGCGCGAGCTGCATGTGCTCCTCGAGGGCGCCCGCCGGGGCCTGACCAGGACGCAGCGCGTGCGCGGGCTGTTCTCGCTGCGCTCGCTCGCCCGTCCCGCGCCGGCGTGAGCGAATCGACCTACAGCCTCTACCAGCAGGGCCGCCGCCACCTGCGCGCGGGCATGGCCGCCCAGGCGACCGTCTCGCTCGAGAAGGCGAAGCGGCGCGAGCCCGACAAGGCTTCGATCCGCGAAGCGCTCGGGATCGCGTACTTCCGGATCCGCCGCTGGGACGAGGCCGAGGCGGAGTTCCGCAAGCTGCTCGAGCTCTCCCCGGTCAACGACTACGCGCACTACGCGCTCGGCCGGTGCCTCGAGAAGCAGGGCCGGGTGGTCGAGGCGAACAGCCACTACAAGCTGGCCAGCTCGCTGCGGCCGGACCTGGAGCAGTACCGCGCCCGCATCCGCGAGCTGGAGTAGCTTCTCGCCCCGATGCGTGCCGTGGTGCAACGGGTCTCGCGCGCGCGAGTGACGCCGGGCGGCGAGATCGGCCCCGGCCTCTGCATCCTGCTCGGCGTGGCCCGCGGGGACAGGGAAGAGGAGGCCGGGCGGCTCGCCGGCAAGATCGCGAGGCTGCGCATCTTCCCGGACGACGACGGCCGCTTCGACCGCTCCGTCCTCGACGTGGGGGGCTCTGCGCTCGTCGTGTCCCAGTTCACGCTGATCGCGGACACCGCGAAGGGGAACCGGCCGAGCTTCGCCGGTGCCGCGCCGCCCGAGCAGGCGGAGCCGCTCTACGAGCGCTTCACCTCGAGGCTGCGCGCGCTCGGAGTGCCGGTCGAGACGGGCGTGTTCGGCGCCCGGATGGAGGTCGAGCTCGTCAACGACGGGCCGGTCACGATCGTGCTCGACACGTGAGCACGCTCGCGGAGCTCGAGGAGCGGCGGGCCTACGAGTGCCGACTCACGCCCGACCGGGCGCTCGAAACCATCGACGAGGCCGACGAGTTCCTGTGCGATCGCGGCCTCCTCACGCGCACGACCGACTCGGCGCTCCCGGGCCTGTTCGAGGCGTGCCACGAGGAGCCGTACGCGCATGACAAGCCCGGCTTCGGCCAGTGGCCCGCCACGAAGTTCCCGTGGTTCGGGCAACTCGGCGCTCGAGGCCACCTCGTCCTCGCCGTCCACCGCGGCAAGAGCCTCCTGGCCACCGACGCGGTGGCGGCGCTGCTCGACCCGATCTGCCGCGCCGAGCTCGCGCGGTTGGAGCTTGAGGACGAGAACTGGGCGCGGCTCCTCCGTCATCTCGCGGACGCCGGGCCGTCGGAGCTCGACGACCTGCAGACGGAGCTGTCCCTCACGCCCAAGGAGCTGAAGAGCATCCGCTTGCCGCTCGAGCGCTGCGGGGCGCTGGTCGCCCGCTCGGTCGTGTACGACGACCCCCACCGGCATACGAGCCTCCTTGCCCGCTGGGACCAGGCCCACCCGGAGTCACCCGGTGGGGACGACCCGCGTCGTGCGCTCGGCGACCTCGTCTGTGCCGGCGTCCGCGCAGCCGTCGTCGCCCCCGAGCCCGAGCTCGTGCGCTGGTTCTCGTGGCGGTGGTACTGGGACGACGACCTCGTGGACGAGCTCGTCGGCTCCGGCCGGCTCGTCCGCGTCGACGGGCACGTCACCGCCGCCTGAGGTGGGGCCGTTGCTACACTCGTTGTCCCAATTTCACCGGTTCGGAGAAATGGGCCTGCGGGCCCATTTTTTATGACGGAGACAACCGTATGCCGACGACATTCGAGAAGGAGCGCCAGCTGCAGAACGAGATCGCGACCCGGGTCAGGCACGACCTGCCGGGCGTCGACGTGCTCGCGGTCGAGCTCCTGACGCCGGCGCGCTTCTGCGTCTACGTCGACCGCCCGGAGGGAGTCGACCACGCGCTGTGTGAGCGCGTCACCGACGTCCTGCGGGACTACCTGCGCGACTACTCCGTCGAGGTGTCCTCGCCTGGCCTCCATCGGCCGCTCCGCCGGCAGGAGCACTTCGAAGCGGTGCGCGGATACCAGGTCCGCTTCCGTACGACCGACCGGAAGCTGCGCGGGGAGGTTCTCTCCGCCGGCGAGCGGAGCGTGACCGTGGCAGCCGCCGACGGCGCCGAGACCGAGATCCCGTACGAGGACATCGTCCGGGCGAACCTGATTGACGAGGGAGCGTTGACATGAGCCAGGAGATCATCGAGGCCGTCCGCGAGATCGAGCGCGACAAGGGAATCGAGGAGGGCGCGCTGGTCGCCGCCCTCGAGGATGCGCTCCTAGCCGCCTACAAGAAGACGCCGGGGGCCTCGCGCCACGCGACCGTCGAGATGGACGACCACACCGGCGACTTCCGCGTGTTCTCGGTCGAGTTGCCTCCGGACATCGAGGAGCGCCTGCTCGACGAGGCGCGCGAGCGCAAGCTCGAGGAGCTCGAGAAGCTCGAGGAGGAGACGGGCGAGCGCCAGCACACGCTGATCTCCGACGACGACCTCGACATCGACTGGTCCGACGTCCCGGGCGACGACGTCAAGCGCGAGGACGTCACCCCTGAGGGCTTTGGCCGCATCGCCGCGCAGACCGCGAAGCAGGTCATCCTGCAGCGCATCCGCGAGGAGGAGCGCCGGATGATGTACGACGAGTACATCGACCGTGTCACGGAGGTCGTGACCGGCATCGTCCAGCAGGCCGGCGACCGCAACAACGTGCTGGTCGACCTCGGCAAGGTCGAAGCGCTCCTGCCGCGCTCGGAGCAGGTGGACGGCGAGCGCTACGAGCAGGGCTCGCGGATCAAGGCCGTCATTACGGAGGTGCGCTCCGGAACGAAGGGCCCGCAGGTGATCCTCTCCCGGCGCGATCCCGAGCTGATCAAGACCCTGTTCGAGCTCGAGGTGCCGGAGATCGCCGACGGGCTCGTCGACATCCGCGGCGTCGCGCGCGAGCCGGGCTACCGCTCGAAGATCGCGGTCGAGTCGCACGCGCAGGGCGTCGACCCGGTCGGCGCGTGCGTCGGCCCGCGCGGCTCCCGCGTCCGCATGGTCGTCTCGGAGCTGCGCGGCGAGAAGATCGACATCATCCCGTGGAACCCCGAGCCGGCGCGGTTCGTCGCGAAGGCGCTCTCGCCCGCGCGGGTGCGCGAGGTCTACCTCGACGACGAAGCGCGTGAGGCGACGGTCGTCGTCCCCGACGACCAGCTCGCGCTTGCGATCGGCAAGGAGGGCATGAACGCCCGCCTCGCCGCCCGTCTCACCGGCTGGAAGATCGACATCCAGAGCGACACCGAGTTCGCGCAGGCGGAGGCCGAGGCGGCCTTCGGCGGGGGCAACGGCGAAGGCGTCGAGGACTTCTCCGGCCGCTGCGCCGCGATCCTCTCGAACGGCAAGCGCTGCCCGAATGCGGCGCTGCCCGGCTCGAAGTACTGCGGGGTGCCGGCCCACCAGGAGCTGGCGCTGAACGATTCCGACGACGAGGAGTCGGTGATCACCGAGTCCGAGCCGGAGCTCGAGGCGCGCGCGGACACGATGGAACCGGACGCCGAAAGCGTCGGTCCCTCGCTGCCCGAGCTCGAGGTGACCGAGGTCGAGTCCGAGGCGCCCGCAGACGTCGCAGCGACGCACGGTCCCGATGCGGTCGCCGTGGCCGACGCCGAGGGCGAGGTCGACCTCGATACGATCCTCCCCGAGCCGCAGCGCGCGGCCGATGACGACGTCACTGACGGCATCCCGATCGAGACTGTCGAAGGCGAGGAGCCTTCATAGGCTTCGGGACAAGGCCCGAGCCGCGGCGCCTTTACACTGGAGAGGACCATGGCTAACGGAGGCAACAGACCGAATCGCCCGCTCCGCCCCCGCGGCGGCGGCGGCCCCGGCGGACGCCGGCGGCGTGTCGTCATCGACCAGGGGGGAGCCCGGCCTTCGCGCGAACAGCGTCAAGCGCGCCAGGACAGCCAGCGCAGCCGCGAGCCTCGCCCGCCCGCTCCGCCGCCGACCGGTCCGGTCTCCGTCGAGTCGGGCGTCAGCGTCCGCGACCTCTCGCAGGCGCTCGGTGTCCCGATGCCCGAGATCATCAAGATCCTGATGGGCCTCGGCCAGATGCGCACGGCCACCCAGTCGCTCAGCGACGAAGAGGTCGAGCTGATCGCGACCGAAGTGAAGCGCGAGATCACGATCAAGCACGCCGCGGACGAGGAGGAGGAGCCCGAGGAGTTCGACGATCCCGAGGACGCGCTCCAGGCGCGGCCGCCGGTCGTCACCATCATGGGCCACGTCGACCACGGCAAGACGACCCTGCTGGACGCGATCCGCAACGCCCGCGTCGTCGCCACCGAGGCCGGCGGGATCACGCAGCACATCGGCGCCTACCAGGTCGACGTCGACGGTCGCAAGATCACGTTCCTCGACACGCCGGGTCACGAGGCGTTCACCGCCATGCGCGCCCGCGGTGCGAAGGTCACCGACATCGCGGTGCTCGTCGTGGCCGCCGACGACGGTGTCATGCCGCAGACGAAGGAGTCGATCGCGCACGCGCGCGCCGCCGAGGTGCCGATCGTCGTCGCCGTCAACAAGATCGACCTCGCAGACTCCAATGTCGACCGGGTCAAGGGCGAGCTCGCGCAGGAGGACCTCCAGCCCGAGGACTGGGGCGGAACGACGCAGTTCGCGGAGGTTTCGGCCAAGACGCAGGAGAACCTCGACGACCTGCTCGAGAAGGTGCTCCTCGTCGCCGACCTCGAGCTCGAGGGCCTGAAGGCGAACCCGAGCGCGGAGGCGTCCGGCCCGATCATCGAGTCGCGCCTCGACGTCGGACGCGGCCCGGTCGCGACGATGCTCGTCCATCGCGGGACTCTTAAGGTCGGCGACGCAATCGTCGCAGGCGACGCGTACGGCCGTGTGAAGGCGCTGTTCGACTACAAGGGCGAGCGCCGGGAGAGCGCGGTTCCGGGGGATCCGATCGAGATTCTCGGCTTCGACAAGCCGCCGGCCGCAGGCGAGCTGGCGCGGGTCGTCGCCAACGATCGCGAGGCACGCGACCTCGCGAACCGCCGCGGCGAGCGGCTCCGCCGCGAGCAGCTCGCGGCCGTCCGCCCGAGCGGCGGCGTCTCGCTCGAGGGCCTGTACGAGGCGCTCCAGGCGGGCGAGGTCTCCGATCTCAACCTCGTCGTGCGCGGAGACGTCGTCGGCTCTGTCGAGGCGGTCGTCTCCGAGCTGTCGAAGTTCGAGCACACGGAGGTGCGGCTCAACGTGATCGCCGAGGGCGTCGGTGCGATCACCCAGAACGACATCATGCTCGCCTCCGCCTCCGACGCGCTGATCGTCGGCTTCAACGTCCGCCCGAACGCCGAGGCACGCGAGCTCGCCGCCCGCGAAGGCGTCGAGATCCGGACCTATGACGTCATCTACAAGCTCACCGAGGAGATCGAGCAGGCGCTCGTCGGCCGGCTCGCAGCCGTCAGGACCGAGGAGACGATCGGCGAGGCCGAGGTGAGGGCGCTGTTCCGCGTCTCGCGGCTCGGCACGATCGCCGGTTGCATGGTCACCGACGGCGTCGTTCGCCGGAACGCGAACGTGCGCGTGATCCGCGACGGCGCGGTGATCTATACGACGACGATCTCCCAGCTGAAGCGCTTCAAGGACGACGTCCGCGAGGTGGCCGAAGGCTTCGAGTGCGGCATCCTCCTCGACGGCTTCAACGACGTCAAGGAAGGCGACGTGCTCGAAGTCTTCGAGACGCGCGAGGTCGAGCGGACCTCCCTGGACGAAGCTCCAGCGACGCCGTAGCGTCTCCGCCCATGCCGAGCGGCTGGGTCGGGATCCTCACCTGTGAGCTCCACTTTCCCGAGGCTCACTCACTGAAGGAGAAGCGCCACTTTCTGCGTTCTGCGAAGGCGCAGCTGCAGAATCGCGTCGGCGCGTCTGTCGCGGAGGTCGATCACCACGACGTCTGGCAGCGGACGCGGATCACCGCTGCTTGCGTGGCCCGCGAGCACCGGGAGGTCGAGCGGCTGCTCGACGCGGCGGAGCGTTGGCTGCGCGGCCAGGAGTGGGAGGTCACGCACGCGGAGCGTCTCGTGGTCGATCCGGAGGATTAGGCTCGGGTGGCAATGCACGTCGTCGAGCTGATCGAGCGGAAGCGGAACGGCGAGGAGCTTCCGGCTGCTGACTTGCGGGACTTCGTCGCCGCCTATGCGCGCGACGAGGTTCCCGACTACCAGGCGGCGGCGCTGCTGATGGCGATCTGGTTCCGCGGGCTTTCGGCCGCCGAGACGCTCGCGCTCACCGAGGCGATGGTGGCGAGTGGCGAGACGATCGATCTCGCCGCTCACCTCGGCCGGCGGGTGGTGGACAAGCACTCGACGGGCGGGGTGGGGGACAAGGCGACGATCGCCGTCGGGCCGGTGCTCGCCGCCTGCGGCGCGCCGTTCGGGAAGATCAGCGGCCGCGGCCTGGGCCATACGGGTGGCACGCTCGACAAACTCGAATCGATCCCCGGCTTTCGAGTCGAGCTCTCGACCGAAGAGCTCGTCGAGCAGGTGCGGGAGATCGGCATCGCGGTGTGCGGCCAGACCGCCGACCTCGTGCCGGCCGACCGCAAGCTGTATGCGCTGCGCGACGTGACGGCGACGATCGACGAGGTCTCGCTGATCGCCGCGAGCATCATGTCGAAGAAGATCGCGTGCGGCGCGAGCGCGCTCGTTCTCGACGTGAAGGTCGGCGAGGGAGCGTTCATGCGGACGGAGGACGAGGCTCGCCGGCTCGCCGAAGCGATGCGCGGACTGGGCCAGGAGGCGGGAATGGACGTGGTCTGCCTCCTCACGGACATGGACCAGCCGCTCGGTCGGGCGGTCGGGAACGCGCTCGAGGTCCAGGAGGCGTACGACACGCTTGCCGGCGGCGGCCCTCCCGACCTTCGCGAGCTCGTCGTCGCCGCAGCCACGCACCTGCTCGAGCTCTCGGATTTGGGGCTCGAAGAAGACGCGGCCCGGGAGCGCGCGACGGCGTCCCTCGACGACGGCACCGCGCTGGAGGCATACGAGCACTGGATCCTCGCGCAGGGCGGCGCTCCCGATCCGGCCCTGCTGCCGCGCGCAGCTGTTGTGCGCGAGGTCGTTGCGCCGCAGGGCGGGTTTGTTCGCGAGCTGCGGGCGAGGGAGGTCGCCGAGGTGGCGATGCAGCTCGGGGCGGGCCGTGAGCGCAAGGAGGACCCGGTCGACCATGCGGTCGGAGTCGTGTGCCGCGCCAAGCGCGGCGACCGCGTCGAGCCCGGGGAGCCGCTGGCGGAGATTCACGCACGTGACGACGCGGCCGCCGAGTCGGCCGGTGCAGCGCTCCTCGCCGCCTACGAGATCGGCGACGAGCCGGAGCCGCGTCCGCTCATTCTCGACGTCCTCCGCTGAGCAGCAGCTCGACGTCCGGACGCCCCGGCGCGGACTGCGGGCGAGTTGCAAGCGAATCGGCACAGATCCGTAGCTCGTCGGCCGGTATCGTCGGTAGCGAGGGCGGAGGGACGACGACCCCACCCTGGGCGGGGGTGTGGACCACACACGGCAGCTGGGAACAGGCGCTTGAATAAGAGCCATGACCGAGCGCATGCGTCGCGTCAACGAGTCGGTGAGGCAGGTCCTCGCTGAAGCGCTGCCCGAGCTCAAGGACCCCCGGATCGGGCTCACCACGGTCACCGCGGTGGACACTGCTCCCGATCTGACGCACGCCACGGTCTACGTGAGCGTGTTCGGCTCGAGCCGCAAGCAGCGAGCCAGCCTGCTCGGGCTCGAGGCCGCACACGGCATCCTGCAGTCGCGGCTCGCCCGCGAGCTCAGGCTGAAGAGGACTCCCCAGCTGACCTTCGAGTACGATCCGACCGTCGAGCGCGGCGTGCGCATGACCCGCCTGATCGACGAGCTCGCGCCGGACGACGATGACGCAGACGACTGACCTGAAGGCGATCGCGGACGCGCTGCGGCAGCACGACCGCTTCCTCGTCGTCACCCACGAGAACCCGGACGGCGACGCGCTCGGATCACTTCTCGCGATGACCATCGCCTTGCAGCGGCTCGGCAAGGACGCGGTCATGTATCTCCCGGGCAAGAATCCGCTGCCTGCGGAGTACGGCTTCATGCCGCTCGAGGGCGTCGTCCGCGAGCCGCCCGCCGACGCGGCGGAGCGGGTTCTACTCGCCGTCGACTGCGCGAAGGAGGATCGCATCGGCGACGACGCCGCAATCTCGCGTGCGCCGCTCGTCATCGACATCGACCACCACCACGACAACACGCGCTTCGGCGACCTCAACCTGATCGTGGCCGACGCCTCCTCGACCGGAGAAGTGCTGCGCGACGTGTTCGCGGAGCTGGGAGTCGAGCTGACGCCGGAGCTGGCGGAGCCGCTCTACATCGCCCTTGTCACCGACACCGGCCGTTTCCAGTACACGAACACGACGCCCAAGGCGCTCCGGCTCGCCGCAGAGCTCGTCGAGGCCGGGGCGGACATCCACGCCGTCTTCCAGGAGGTCTACGAGTCCGTCGAGTTCGCGAAACTGAAGCTGCTCGCGCGCGCGCTCGACCGGGCCGCGGTGCTCGAGGGCGGACGGATCGTCGTCTCGCACCTCCTGCGCACCGACTTTGCCGACGCCGGCGCCGAAGAGCCGTACTCCGAGGGGATCATCGACTATCTGCGCGCCGTCGAGGGGGCCGAGCTAGCGGTGCTGATCCGAGAGCAGCTGAACGAGAGCGCGCACGCCCACAAGGGATCGCTCCGCTCGAGCATCGACGAGCTCGACGTCTCCGCGATCGCCCGCCGTTTCGGGGGTGGTGGCCACCGTCAGGCCGCCGGCTTCTCCACCGATCTGCCGCTGCCGGAAATCGTGGAGCAGATCCGCGAAGGCTTTCTCGCCCAACGTGCCGCCTCGCGCGCTTGAGCCCGCCGGAGTCGCGCTCGTCGACAAGCCTGCGGGGCCGTCGTCGTTCGCGATCGTCGCGCAGATCCGCCGCCTGACAGGGGCGCGGACCGGCCACGCCGGAACGCTGGATCCCTTCGCGACCGGGCTCCTGCTGCTGTTGTCCGGAAGGGCAACGAAGATCGCGCCATGCCTCGTGGGACTGGACAAGCGCTACCGCACCGAGATCGACCTCACCTTTCGGACGTCGACGGGCGATCCGGAAGGAGAGGAACTCGCACGCCGTACGCCTCCCGGCGAGGACGAGCTTCGGGAGCGGCTCGAGCACCTCCGGGGCGAGATCGAGTTGCCGATCCCGGCCGCTTCGGCCGTGAAGATCGGCGGCGAGCGCGCGTACAAGCTCGCGCGGCGAGGCGTCGAGGTGGAGATGCCGGTCCGCCGCTCGACGGTGCACGCGCTCGACGTCATCGCGTATACGGGCGAGACGGTCACGCTCGACGTCCACGTCAGCTCCGGCACGTACGTCCGGTCGCTCGCGATCGCGCTCGGCGGACATTGCGTGACGTTGCGGCGGACCGAGGTGGGGCCGTTCTCCGTCGACGATGCGGTGGGTCCCGGGGCGTTCGAGCCCGGGCAGCTGCTGTCGGAGGCCGAGGTGCTCGAGCGCGTCGAGGCCGCGCGCACGGCGGGCGCGTGAACGTCGCGCGGGAGCCGACGGAGCTGCCGGCCGCGCGACGCTCGGTGGCCCTCGGCACCTTCGACGGTGTGCATCGCGGTCACCTGCGGGTGATCGAGGCCGCGCGCAGGGCGGGGCTGCGGACGACGGTCGTGACGTTCGATCCCCATCCGCGTGCCGTGCTCGGAGGCACGGTCGAGCTTCTCGCCACGCTCGAGCGGCGGCTCGAGCTGCTCGCGGTGGCGGGAGTCGAGGACGTGCTCGTGCTCCACTTCGACGACCGGCTCGCGGCCCGCTCGGCGGAGGAGTTCGCCGAAGGGATTCTGCGTGGCATCGGCGCGGAGACCGTCGTCGCTGGAGAGACGTTCCGCTTCGGTCGCGGGCGGGAGGGCGATCTCGAGCTGCTCGAGCGGCTCGGCTTCGACGTGCGGCGGGTGCCGCTGGTGGACAACGTCTCGTCGAGCCTCATCCGAGAGCTCGTCCACGCGGGCGACCCGGAGCGGGCGGCCACGCTGCTCGGGCGACCTCCGGAGGTGGAGGGAATCGTCGTCCGCGGCGACGGACGCGGCCGCGAGCTCGGATTCCCCACCGCGAACCTCGACGTTCCGGCGGATCTGCTCGTGCCACCCGACGGCGTGTACGCCGGCTGGTCCGGCGGTCGTCGCGCCGCCGTGTCGATCGGCACGAACCCGCACTTCGACGGCGTCGAGCGGCGAGTGGAGGCGCACTTGCTCGACTTCGACGGGGATCTCTACGGCGAGCGGCTCGTGGTCGAGATCTGGAGCCCGATCCGCGAACAGCGCCGCTTCGACTCGCTCGAGGAGCTCGTGACCGCCATCGGCGACGACGTGGAGCGCACCCGCGCGGCCGTCCGGCCCGGTTGAGGCCGTGCCTCACGCGCCGGCGCGGGGGAGAGCGACCCAGCCGATCCGCGCGACGTCCGCGCGCGGGAAGTCTGTCCGCCACGACATGAGCGGCGCGTCAAGGCTGAGCGGGTAGCGCCGCTCGACCCTCACGCCGGTCACGGGGTCCAGCTCCGATTCTGTGACGGAGCTGCGCGTTACGACGGCTTCCACGCTCTCGAGCGCGTAGCTGCCGGCAGCCGGCTCACGACCAGTCGCCGGTGATGCCGGCGGCGTGAGCCCGAGCGCTCCGACGAGCTCCTGGATGAGTGCCGATCCCTTCCACGAGTTCGTCAGCACTGCCAGGACGAGCTCGCGCTCGGGAACGAGCATGAGCAGCGACTGAAAGCCGCCGACCGATCCCTCGTGGTCTAGCACGCCGTCGCGGACCCACCAGCCGAGCGCGTACCGGGCGCCCAGCGCCTCCCCGACGGGCTCGTGCAGGTCTTCCCATTGCTGACAGTGCCCGCGCCCGTACTCGACGAGGTCGCCGACCGTCGACCACAGACCGCCGCTCGGCCTGCGCTCGACGGGATAGGACGGATCCGCGACGACGTCGCCGGGCAGGGTTCCGAGTACCGCGTCGGCCGGGGTCTCGAACCCGGTGTTCCGCAGGCCGAGCGGCTCGATCACGAGCTCGCGGAGCGCCTCCGTGTACTCGCCCCCGAAACTCGACGCCGCCTCCCAGTAGCCCGCATTCGAATACGACCAGAGCCCTGCGCATTCCGGCGGCAACGGTTCCGGCCGCTCGGGGCGGTAGCCGGCCATGTGCGAAAGCAGCGCGCGGCGGCGGTCGTCGAGCAACCCGGCGACCGAGACCGCGGTAGCCGTGAACGACTTCGTGATCGACGCGATCCGGAAAGGCCGCTCGTGCGCGCCCGCGAGTGCCGTCCGGCCCTCGACGTGCAGCGCCGCGGCGGCGTACTGCACCCCCGTCCGCGCCTGTGCGCTGCGCACCTCCTCGGCCAGCAGCTCCTGCGGAATCGCGCTTCCCATGCCGGTTTCCGCTACCCTAACCGGCGACCCAGGCCCGGCTCGCCCAACGTTCCTTGGCGCCGCTGGCTGAGCCTCGGGAGGCGAACAGGAAGGAGAGGGCGTGGCCCTGACCAAGGAAGCAAAGCAGGAGATCATCACCAAGCACGGCCGCAACGAGGCCGACACGGGCTCGCCGCAGGTGCAGATCGCGATGCTCACGCAACGGATCAACGACCTGACGGAGCATCTGCGGACGCACAAGCACGACCACTACTCGCGGCGCGGGCTGCTCAAGCTCGTCGGGCAGCGCCGCCGCTTCCTGAACTACCTGCAAAAGCACGACCTCGAGGGCTACCGTGCCCTCATCAAGGAGCTCGGCCTGCGCCGCTAGCTCCAAAGAACACGGAGGGTGGAAGTTCGAGCGAATCCACCGGCAATGGACTGGCTCGAGCTCCCGCCCTCCACAAGCAAAGTGGAGGACAATTGATGAGTATCGCGACCGAGCGCCGGGCGCAGGTCTCCGTTCAAGTGGGAAACCAGGAGATCAGCTTCGAAACCGGCCACCTCGCGAAGCAGGCGGACGGCGCAGTCGTCGTCCGCGCCGGCGACACGATGGTGCTCGCCACAGCCCAGGGGCGCGCCGAGGCGCGCGAGGGCGCAGACTTCTTCCCGCTCACCGTCGACGTCGAGGAGCGGATGTACGCCGCCGGCAAGATCCCGGGCGGCTTCTTCAAGCGGGAGGGACGCCCGACCGAGCGCGCCATCCTCACCGCGCGGATGATCGACCGGCCGATCCGGCCGCTGTGGCCGAAGGGCTTCCGCAACGAGGTGCAGGTGATCTGCACCGTCCTCAGCGCCGACCTGGTCACGGCCCACGACATCCTCTGCATCAACGGCGCCTCCGCGGCGCTGATGCTCTCTCCGCTGCCGTTCCTCGGCCCGGTCGGCGCTGTCCGCATCGGGCTGATCGACGGCCAGCTGGTCATCAATCCGACCCTGCGCGAGACCGAGGACGACGCCGAGATGGACCTCATCGTCGTCGGCACTAAGGACGCGCTGACGATGGTCGAGGCGGGCGCGAACGAGGTACCCGAGGAGAAGATCCTCGAGGCGTTCGAGCTCGCGCATGGCGAGATCGCGAAGCTGTGCGAGGCGCAGGAGGACCTGCGCCGGCAGGCGGGGAAGCCGAAGTGGCTCGACCTGGAGCTCACCGCCGACATCGAGCGCGAGCACGGGGACTCGATCTGGCAGCTCATCCAGCAGGTCGGCATCCGCGAGGCCGGAGCGATCGTCGAGGAGCTTCTCACCGAGCTCGCCCCGGCGATCACGATGGACTCGACCGACGAGGACATCACGCGCCAGGTGCAGGTCAAGTCGGCGCTGACCAGCCTGCTCGAGAAGCAGCGGTCGGTCGCCGTCGAAGGGCCGGTACGCGAGCAGTTCGGCGACGAGCTGAAGGCCCTCACCGACGCGGAGCAGGACTCGAAGGCGCTCCGCTCGGCGAAGCGCCAGCTCCTGTTCGACCGGATCCTCGAGGACGTCGAGTTGCCGTTCCCCGTGGGACCGGTCTCGAACGATCCCGAGACCGGCGAGACGCTGCCGGCGGCAAAGGACTCGCAGACGCGCTCGTATGTGAAGAAGGCATGCGACGCGATCTACAAGGACCTCGTGCGGCAGAAGATCGCCGTCGACAAGCGGCGCCCGGACGGCCGCGGCGCCGAGGAGATCCGGCCGATCGAGGTCGAGGTCGGCGTCAACCCGCGCGCACACGGCTCGGGCCTGTTCACGCGCGGCCAGACGCAGATCCTCTCCTCGCTCACGCTCGGCACCGCGAAAGAGGGGCAGCGGATCGACGACCTCTCCCTCGAGGAGGAGCGCCGGTACATGCACCACTACAACTTCCCGCCCTACTCGGTCGGGGAGACGGGCTTCATGCGCGGGCCGAAGCGCCGCGACATCGGCCACGGTGCGCTCGCGCAGCGGGCGCTCGAGCCGGTGATTCCGACGCCGGACGAGTTCCCGTACACGATCCGGATCGTCTCGGAGACGCTCGAGTCGAACGGCTCGTCGAGCATGGGCTCGGTGTGCGGCTCGACTTTGTCGTTGATGGACGCGGGCGTGCCGATCAAGGCGCCGGTGTCGGGCATCGCGATGGGCCTCGTGAAGGAGGGCGACGACTACGTCATCCTGACCGACATCCAGGGCGCGGAGGACCACCTGGGCGACATGGACTTCAAGGTCGCCGGATCCCGGACCGGGATCACCGCGCTCCAGATGGACATCAAGATCACCGGCGTCACACAGGAGATCATGCGGGACGCGCTCGAGCAGGCGAAGCGTGCGCGCGAGTTCATCCTCGAGAAGATGCTCGAGGTGATCCCGGAGTCTCGCGCTGAGCTCTCCGACAACGCGCCACGGATCACGACGATCAAGATCGATCAGGAGAAGATCGGCATGGTCATCGGCAAGGGCGGCGAGACGATCCGCGGCCTCGAGTCCGACTACGAGGTGCAGATCGACATCGAGGAGGACGGCACGATCCTCATCTACGCGACCGAGGGCACGAAGGCGAAGGAGGCCGTCGCCGCCATCGAGTCGCTGACGAAGGAGCCCGAGGTCGGTGACACGTTCACCGGCAAGGTCGTGAAGACGACCCAGTTCGGCGCCTTCGTCGAGCTGAAGAAGGGGACCGACGGGCTCCTGCACGTCTCGAACGTCGGCCCGGGACGGGTCGCGCACATCGAGGACGTGATGAGCCGCGGCGACGTCGTCGACGTCGTCGTCCAGGAGGTCGACAAGGCACGCGGCCGGATCGGCCTCAAGCTCATCGCCAAGCACGAGAACGGCGGCCTCGTCCAGCCGGAGGAGCTGATCGAGCGGGCGAAGAACGCGCCGCCGCGTCCTCCGGAGGAGGAGCGGCCCCGCGGCGATCGCCGCGGCGGTCGCGGCGGCCGCGGTCCACGCGGGCCGCGCCGCGACGACGAGTAGCGCCTGAACACGCGGGAGGCGGCCGTTCGGCCGTCTCCCGCAGCAGGTTCACCCGTTCGGGTTAGAGATCGACCCGGATGCGTCTATTCATGAGCTCTGCGAGTGCCGATGACTCGTAGCGAACCCAGTTACGTGAGCCTTCCGACCATCTCACCGCTGCGGGGCCTCGTCGAGGTGACCCGCCTGCTGCGGGCGCGTGAGGATCTCCCCGCGCTGCTCGACGCTGTCGCCCGCACGATCGGCGAGTCGCTCGGCTATGGAACGGTCGCCGTCAACCTCTACCGGCCGGCCTGGGACGACTTCGAGGTGACGACCGTGTACGGAAACGAGCAGGCCCGGGAGGTGCTGCTCGGCAACGCGCGGCCGCTGGACGACTGGACCGTCCTGCTCGCGGAGCCGTTCGAGCGCCGCGGCGCGTACGTGGTGTTGGCCGGCACCGTCGACTGGGACTCGCTCGGGCCGAGCTACGTGCCGCAGGGAGACCCGTCGTCGGGCCCTGACGCCTGGGACCCCGAGGACGCGCTCTTCGTACCGATGCGCGACCAACACGGGAGCCTGCTCGGGATCATCTCCGTCGACGAGCCCGTCACCGGCCGGCGACCGACCGACGACGAGCTTGAGGTTCTCGTCGCCCTCGTCGACCACGCGGCGCTCGCGCTCGAGGCCGCGCGTGAGTCGGCGGCGTCGACGCGCCACCAGCGCGCGCTCGAGGAGCTGCTCGCCGTCTCGTCCAGGATCACCGGCGAGACGTCGAGCGGGGAGATCCTGCGCCGCGTCTGCGTGGGCATCCGCGACGCCCTCGACTTCGAGAACGTCTG
>DASQCM010000125.1:0-7656 GCA_035634675.1 Gaiellaceae bacterium | reverse complement strand
GAGAAGGCCGCCTCCCTCCGCGACAAGGAGCGGAAGCTCACGCAGAAGAAGCGGGAGCTCGAGGAACAGTGGCGCAGCTCCGAGTCGAACGAGGAGCAGCCGCAGGTCGGCGAGGAGGAGATCGCCGACATCGTCTCGATGTGGACGGGCATCCCCGTCTTCAAGCTCACTGAGGCGGAGTCCGCGCGGCTCGTCCGCATGGAGGAGGAGCTGCACAAGCGCGTCGTCGGCCAGGAGGAGGCGATCGTCGCGGTCGCCAAGTCGATCCGCCGCGCGCGCGCCGGGATCAAGGACCCGAAGCGGCCCACCGGTTCGTTCATCTTCCTCGGCCCCTCCGGCGTCGGCAAGACCGAGCTCGCGCGCACGCTCGCCGAGTTCCTCTTCGGCGACGAGGACGCAATGATCCAGGTCGACATGTCGGAGTACATGGAGAAGCACTCCGTGTCGCGGCTCGTCGGCTCGCCCCCGGGCTACATCGGCTACGACGAGGGCGGCCAGCTGACCGAGGCCGTGCGGCGCAAGCCGTACTCGGTGCTCCTGCTCGACGAGATCGAGAAGGCGCATCCCGATGTGTTCAACATCCTCCTCCAGATCCTGGAGGAGGGGAAGCTCACCGACGCCCAGGGGCGGCGGGTCGACTTCCGGAACGCGATCGTGATCATGACCTCGAACCTCGGCGCGTCCCAGATCTCGAAGAACACCGGCTTCGGCTTCACCGTCGGCGACGAGTCCGGCCTCTCGTACGACGAGATGAAGGGCCGCGTGATGGGCGAGCTGAAGAAGGTCTTCCGGCCCGAGCTGCTCAACCGGATCGACGAGATCATCGTCTTCCACAAGCTCTCGCGCGAAGAGATCCTGTCCATCGTCGACCTCCTGCTCCGCAGGCTGCGCGAGCAGATGGCGACGCACGAGGTCTCGATCGAGCTCACCGACGACGCCAAGGAGCTGCTCGTCGACAAGGGCTACGACCCGGCGATGGGCGCCCGGCCGCTGCGCCGCGCGATCCAGCGCTACATCGAGGATCCGCTCGCCGACTACGTGCTCGGGCGAGAGGTCGAGCCAGGCTCGACGATCCTCGTCGGACGCACGCGCACCGAGGACGGCGAGCCGGGCGACGAGGTGGACATCACCTTCATCCCGGGCGAGGTCACCCCCGAAAAGGTGACGGTACCGCCCGAGGAGCCGGTCGCCCCGACCGACGCCGAGCCCGCAGGCGAAGCGGAGTAACGACAGAAACAAGCGCAGAAAGGCGGCCAAATCGGCCGCCTTTCTGTTTTCCTGGGCCATCCCCCGCAACGGGGGAGTCAAGTGGGCCGATGAACCACCTGAAAGGGGACGAGTGAAGCGGGGTCGCCCGAGGATGATGCTTTGCATAGAGCACGACCCGGTGAGCCCCGATGCGGCGGGGGCTCCCGACAACTCCCTCCACGCAACGCGGAAACGACCCTGGCGGCGGGGTCGTTTTCGTTGGACCGGGCGAAGAGCTGCGCTCTTCGCCCGGGGGACAAACGAACTGCGCCAACGGGAGAGCGCGGTCCGGCCTCCGGCTAAGCCCCCCTTCGCGGAGGCTTAGCCTCCGGCCCTTGGCGCCGTCGCGATTTGAGCGCAAAGTCGCTTGGATCCCGTGTGGGTTCGCGTCCGCCCTCGACCGTAGGGTGGCCTTGTGGCTAAGTCGAAGACCGCGGCGGTTCAGTTCGGGTGCACGGAGTGCGGCTATACGGCCGGGCGTTGGTTCGGGAAGTGCCCCGGCTGTTCGGCCTTCGGCACGCTCGTCGAGGAGTCGCTGGGCGCTGAGGCAGGCGCCGGAAGCGGCGTCGCGCGCACTCCGCTCCGGCTCGTCGACGTGGAGGTCGAGGAGGCCGCGCGGATCTCGACCGGAATCTCGGAGCTCGACCGGGTGCTAGGGGGCGGGCTCGTCCCCGCTTCGCTCGTCCTGCTCGGCGGCGAGCCCGGCGTCGGGAAGTCGACCTTGCTACTCATGGCGCTGCGGGCGATCGGTGAGACTCGCTCCTCCCTGCTCGTGACGGGCGAGGAGTCGGTCGCTCAGGTCAAGCTCCGGGCCGAGCGGCTCGGAGGGCCCGGCAACGTCCAGATCCTCGCCGAGACCGAGCTCGAGACCGTCTGCGAGACCCTCCGCGCGGAGCGGCCCGCGGTCTGCGTCGTCGATTCCGTCCAGACCCTGCACGCCGCCGACCTCGGCTCCGCGCCCGGCTCGGTCGGCCAGGTGCGAGAGGCCGCCGCGCGGCTCCTCCGCGTGGCCAAGGAGCACGGCGTCGCGACCATCCTCGTCGGGCACGTGACCAAGGACGGCACCGTCGCCGGCCCGCGCGTGCTCGAGCATCTGGTCGACTGCGTCCTCCAGTTCGAAGGCGACCGCTACCACGCGCACCGCGTGCTGCGGGCCGTCAAGAACCGCTTCGGCTCGACGAACGAGCTTGGCGTGTTCGAGATGACCGGCGCCGGCCTCGCCGGCGTCGCGGATCCGTCCGAGGTTTTCGGCCGCACCGTGCCGGGAGAGCCGGGCGCGGCCGTGGCCTGCGCGCTCGAAGGGACGCGGCCGATCCTGCTCGAGATCCAGGCGCTCGTGGCGCAGAGCGAGCTGGCAATGCCGCGCCGGGTCGCCACCGGAGTCGATCCGAAGCGGCTCGCGATGATCGTCGCGGTGCTCTCGCGGCACGCCCGCGTCGCCCTCGGGCAGGCCGACGTGTTCGTCAACGTCGCCGGCGGCGTTCGCATCGACGAGCCCGGAGCCGACCTCGCCGTCGCACTCGCCATTGCGTCGGCGGCGCGCCGCATTCCGGTCAAGGCCGGCGTCGCGGCCTTCGGCGAGATCGGCCTCACCGGCCGTCTCCGCACGGCTGCGCAAGCCGAACGGCGGCTCGAGGAGTGCGCGAAGCTCGGGCTCGACTCTGTCGTCGCGCCGTCGGGAACCACGGCGAATGGCAAAATCGTGGTCGAAGCCGCAGACACGCTGCGGCAGGCGATCAAGGCGGGGCTCGATGGCGATCGACCCGAAGGAGACGACTGAGCGGAAACAGGATCGCCTAGGCGATCTCGGCTTCACGCGCATTCCCGCCGAGGAGGACCCCCGCCGGAATCCCGAGCTCCTCGCGGCGATCGCCACGGTCGCGCCGGGAACCGAACTGCGCCAAGCGGTCGACGACGTCATCCGCTCCCACGAGGGCGCGCTCATCGTCGTCGGCGATCCGAACGGGCTCTCGTTCCTCTACTCAGGCGGCATCCGGCTGGACGCGCCGTTCCGGCCGCAGCTCCTGTACGAGCTCGCGAAGATGGACGGCGCGATCATCGTCGACGAGGCGATCAAGCGGCTCGCGTGGGCAAACGTCCAGCTCATGCCCGACCCCACGATTCCCTCGAACGAGACGGGAACGCGCCACCGCACGGCAGAGCGCGTCGCGAAGCAGACCGGTGCTCTCGTCGTGTCGGTCTCGCAGCAGCGGGAGACGGTCACGCTATTCGTCGGGCCGCTGCGCTACCAGCTCGACCCGGTTCCGGACGTCCTCGCGAAGACGAACCAGGCGCTCGGCACGCTCGACACGTACCGGCAGAGGCTCGAGCAGGTACTGACTCGCCTCACGGCGCTCGAGTTCCAGAACGCCGTCGTCCTCGACGACGTCCTCGTCGTCCTCCAGCGGGCCGAGATGATCTCGCGCATGGCCGAGCGGATCACCCGCGACTGCGTCGAGCTCGGCAGCGAGGGACGGCTGATCCGGCTCCAGCTCGAGGAGCTCGTGGGCGACGTGCCCGGGGAACGCGACGCGGTCGTGCGCGACTACCACGCCCTCGGCGCCGGAGAGGAAGCGACGGCCGCCCTCGTGGAGCTCTCGGGCCTCAGCTACCAGGCGCTGCTCGAGCTCGGCAGGCTCGCAGAGGTGCTCGGCTACGAGCGGGGGATCAACCCGCTCGACCTGTCAGTCTCTCCGCGCGGCTACCGGATCCTCTCGCACATCCCGCGGCTGCCGGAGCCGCTCGTGCGCCGGGTCGTGGTCGATCTCGGCAGCCTCGACGCGGTCGTCCGCGCCTCCCAGCGCGAGCTCGAATCGGTCGAGGGAGTGGGCACGGTGCGGGCGCGCGAGATCCGCGAGGGCCTGCGCCGGCTGCAGGAGCACAACCTCGTGGACCGCTACTTGCAGCTCTAGTCAAACGGCTCTGACAGCGCAGATTTGGCTTATTCAGGCCGTTTCTGCTACACTAGATGCCAATGGCCGGCGCTGCTTAGCGTGCCGGCTTTCTTGACGGAAAAGCATATTTCAGGCAGGGGAGGTTCGGGCTTGTACGACATCGGCGACAAGGTGGTCTATCCCCACCACGGGGCGGGGACGGTCGTCAAGAAGGAAAAGCGCGAAGTGCTCGGAGAGCAGCGCGAGTACCTGACGATCAAGATCCTGCACAACGACATGACCGTGCAGGTCCCATCCGAGAATGCCGAGAAGGTCGGTCTTCGGCGCGTGATCGGCGAGAAGGAGGTCGGTGTCGTCCTCAAGGCGCTGACCGGAGTCTCGACGGAGATGCCGAAGAACTGGAATCGCCGCTTCAAGCACAACCGCGACAAGATGAAGACCGGCGACATCCTCGAGCTCGCCGAGGTCGTCCGTAACCTCGCCCTCCGCGACCGCGAGAAGGGTCTCTCGACCGGAGAGAAGCAGATGTTCGTGAAGGCGAAGAAGATCCTCGCCTCCGAGCTGATGTACGCGAAGGACATGGACGAGGAGACCTGCGCTGAGTGGCTCGAGGAGGTTCTCGCCTCCGACAGCCCTCCGGCGAAGAAGAAGCCTGCGGCGAAGAAGAAGGCCGCCGCGGCCGCGGCCTAGCGACCGGAACCATCCCGGGACATGTCCGTTTGGGCCATCCTCGTCGCTGCGGGGCGGGGGGAACGGCTCGGACTGGACCGGCCGAAGGCTTTCGCGAACCTCGGAGACGAGCCGCTCCTGGCCGAGCCGCTACGCCGGCTCGAGGGAAGCCCGTGGATCGACGGGATCGTCCTCGTCGCTCCCCCCGGCTGGGAGGAACCTGCGATCCTTCTCGCTGAGGAGGAGGGCTGCGGCAAGGTGCACGCGTGCGTGGCGGGCGGCGAGACGAGGAGCGACTCCGTGCGGGCGGGCCTCGCCGAGGTACCCGCTGACGCGCTCGTCGTCCTTGTCCACGACGCGGCGCGGCCGCTCGTCACCGACGAGGTCGTCGAGCGCGTGCTCGCGCCGCTCTCGGAAGGCTGGGACGGCGTCGTGCCGGGCCTTCCTGTCGGCGACACGCTGAAGCGGGTCGGCCCGGACGGCGGCGTTCACGAGACTGTGTCGCGCGACGGGCTCTGGGCCGTTCAGACTCCCCAGGCGTTCGTCGCCGAGACTCTGCGCCGGGCTCAGGAAGGCGCCGCCGATGCGACCGATTGTGCGGGCCTCGTCGAGGCGGCCGGGGGCCGGGTCAAGGTCGTCGACGGCGATCCGCAGCTGCTCAAGGTGACCTCCGAGGCCGATCTCGAGACGGTGGCCGGATGGCTGTGACCGTGGTCGTGTTCGACGTGGGGGAGACGCTCGTCGACGAGGCGACCACGTACCAGCGCTGGGAGGACGAGGGCGCCACGACCTTGGTGTTCGCAGACCGCGACCTGCATTCCGACGCGTTGCCCTGCCTCGCGGCCCTGCGCGAACGCGGCTTGCGGCTCGGCGCGGCCGGGAACATGTACGCGCACCACGAGGAGTTCCTGCGCCCGCACGTCGACTTCGTCGGATCGTCGGAGCGCTGGGGCGTGGAGAAGCCCGACCTCGGCTTCTTCACTCGCGTCGTCGAGGCTGCCGGCGTGCCAGCCGGGGAGATCCTGTACGTCGGAGACCGGGTCGACAAGGACCTCCGGCCGGCGCTCGAAGCGGGGTTGCACGCGGTCCGCATCCGCCGCGGAGCGCACGCAGATGTCGAATCGCCGCCGAAAACCGTCACTATCAGCTCGCTCGACGAGCTCCCGGAGTTGATCAACCGTGTCTGAGTACCGCGTGGGCACGGGCTTCGACGCGCACGCGCTCGAGGAGGGCGTCCCGCTCGTGCTCGGCGGCGTTTCGATCGACCATCCCCGCGGGCTTGCCGGACACTCCGACGGCGACGTCCTGGCTCACGCACTGACGGACGCCGTGCTGGGGGCGGCCGGCCTCGAGGACATCGGCGCGCTGTTTCCCTCCGGCGATCCCGCACTCACCGGCGCCGACTCGCTCGGGCTGCTTGCGAAGGCCTGGGAGCGTGTGCAGATCCATGGCTGGAAGCTTGCGAACGCGGACGTGATCCTGATCGGCGAGGAGCCGCGGCTGGCGCCCCACCGTGCGGAGATGCGTCGCAAGCTGGCGGCGGCGCTGGACGTCGATCCCGACCTCGTCGCAGTTCGTGCCACCACAACGGACGGCCTCGGCTTCGCCGGACGCGGGGAGGGGCTCGCGGCTCAGGCGGTGGCGCTCCTCGTCCGATGAAGCTCGCGCTCGTCACGCACGCGGAGCACCCGAAGCTTCGGGGGACGCTCCCGACCATCTGGCCGGAGTTCATGGCCCACGACCAGGTCGTCCAGTCCTTCTGGCCGCAGCTCTACGACCTCTACCCGGACTTCCAGCTCTGGGTCGTCGACCGCGAGAACGGGAGGGGGCGGACGGTTGGCTACGCATGCAGCGTTCCCGTGGGCTGGAACGGCACCCCGTCGCCGCGCGGGATCGACTGGGCGCTGACCGACGGCGTCGAGGCGGAGCCGACGACGCTGTGCGCGATCGTCGCGGGCGTGGTGCCGGATTACCGCGGCTTCGGGATCGCCGAAGCGATCCTCCGCCGCCTCGCGGCGGTCGCCGCGGGGCACGGCCTCGACGCGCTGGTGGCGCCGGTGCGCCCGACGTGGAAGGACCGCTACCCGCTCGTCGCGCTCGACCGCTACGCGGGCTGGCGTCGCGCCGACGGCCTGCCGTACGACCCGTGGCTACGCACGCACGAACGGCTCGGCGGCGAGCTCCTCGCGATGGCGCCGCGCTCGATGACGATCTCGGGCACGCGTCCGGAGTGGGAGGACTGGACGGGGATGGTCTTCCCCGAGGACGGCAACTACGTCGTCCCCGGAGCTCTCGTCCCGGTTCACTTCAAAAACGGCCGCGGCGTCTACGTCGAGCCGAACATCTGGGTCCAGCACGAGCTCTAGCTCGCGAAGCCTGCGGCTTCGCGAGCTGGGGAGACGGAACTCCGCGCGCCCGAGATTGCGATCTCGGGCGCGCTCCGTGCTGTTTGGTTTGAGGTTGTCTGGATGGAAGGCCTACCTGGTGCGCTCGCGGGCGGCGGAGGCCGGCGCGAGCGCAGTGCGGCCTGCGGCTAAGCCCCGCTGCGCGGAGTCTTAGCCTCCGGCCCTGGGCGCTCCTTTGGTTTGAGCGTTTCGAACCTCTTCGCGACGGCACAAGCGTCTGAACCCACTCAGCCCCATGTGCTCTCAGCACGGAACCCACGGGAGACCGCGTCTCTCGTTGGCGGAGTTCCTTCAAACCCGGGCGAAGAGCGCAGCTCTTCGCCCGGACACAGTTAGCGGCGCTTCTTCTGCTTCTCGAGCTGACGGCGCATCTGCCGGTTCGTCGCCTCGGGGGCGGGACCGCCTTGCTGATCCTGCATCTCGAGGATCGCGGCGCGCTC
>DASQCM010000124.1:0-2519 GCA_035634675.1 Gaiellaceae bacterium | reverse complement strand
CGGTCATAGATCGCACGCGCCTCGGCGTTCGACGCGAGCACCTCGAGCTCGAGCATCTCCACGCCGCGTTCACGCATCTGAGCGGCGACCTCCCGCACGAGCTCCGCCGCAAGGCCGCTCCGCCGCGCTTCCGGCCGCACGTAGACGACGTCGAGGAAGCCGAGCCTCTCCCCCTTCCGTTGCGCGACCGCGAGGCCGTCCTCGTCGGCGAGCAGGACGATCTCGTCGCGGATCGCGTGCTCGAGCCAGACAAGGTCCTCGGCAAGGTCGTCCTCGCGCCACGGCTCGTCCGGAATCTCCTCGTTGAACGCCTGCCAGAGCTCGCGGACGAGCGGCAGATCTTCGGCGGTCGCGGGGCGGATCACGGCATCAGATACTGGGCGAGGAGGTAGTGCGCGGTCAGGTTCTGGAAGGGCTCGAATCGCGCGCCCGTCGCGCGGACGTCCACATCACCATAGAGCGCACGCACGGCCTTGCGCAGCGCGAGGTCACCGGCCGGCCAGGCGCGCGGGCGGCCGAGGTAGCGCGCGAGGAACCAGTCCGCCGTCCACTCGCCGAGCCCGCGCAGCGCGGTGAGCTGCGCAGCGACCTCCTCGTCGGGCAGGAGGGCCAGCCCGGCGAGATCGAGGTCGGAGCGCGCGAGCCCGACCACGTATTCCGCCTTGCGCCGCGAGAAGCCGAGCGCGAACAGCTCCTCCTCCGACGCTGCCGCAAGGCGGTCCCGCGTCGGGAACGCCCAGACCCGTCCCACGCGCTCGCCGAACCGCTCGACGAGCCGGTTGCGGATCGCGACGGCAGCGAAGAGCGAGACCTGCTGAGCCGTGATCGCTCCGACGAGCATCTCGAACGGATCCGGCGCGAGGGTCGGACGAAAGCCGGCGAAGCGGACGACGAGCGGTGCCAGCAGCTCCTCTCCCGCTGCCCAGGCGGAGAAGGCCACCAGGTCGAACTCGAAGCCGAGCACCTTGTGGACGACCGCCTCCGTTTCCGCGTCGAGCGGCTCGACCTCGACGCCGCCGTCCGCCGGCCCGATCCGCACCTCCCTCCGGCCGACGGCGCGATAGAGCGCTCCGTCCTCCCACACCGTCGCGCGATCGAGCCCGAAGGCGCGGAAGCGCGCGGTCGTCAGCTCGAGGGAGAACGGCTGCGGAGCCGCGAGGAATGCCACCGAGGCGGCTTAGAGGTGCGAAGTGAGGCCGGCGCCTGAGGCGTCTTCGACGTCGCTCGACTCCTCGGCGTTCGCGTACCAGGAGTTCCAGTACGTCCCGTCGTCGAGGTCGCGCGCGAACGGCGACAGCTTGAGCGGATGGAACGTGTCGCACATGACGGCGAGCTCGTGCGTCTCGTGCATTCCGATCGCCTTCTCGGCGAGCCCGGGCTGCGGCCCGTGGGGCAGACCGGACGGATGGAGCGTGATCGAGCCGACCTCAACGCCCTTCCGCGAGCCGAAGTTGCCGGAGACGTAATAGATCATCTCCTCGGACTGCAGGTTCGAGTGGTGGTACGGGATCGGCACGGCCAGCGGGTCGAAGTCGAGCTTGCGCGGGCAGAACGAGCAGATCACGAAGTTCTGGCCCTGGAAGGTCTGGTGCGAGGGCGGCGGCTGGTGGATGCGGCCGGTGATCGGCTCGAAGTCGTGGATCGAAAAGGTCCACGGGTAGAGGTAACCGTCCCAGCCGACGACGTCGAACGGGTGGTAGTCGACGACGTACGTCTGGTAGCCGCCGCGGACGCGCACCTTCACCGGGTACTCGCCGCGCTCGCGCACCGTGTGCAGCTCGGTCGGCGGATGGATGTCGCGGTGGTAGTACGGCGCGCCCTCGATCAGCTGCCCGTACTGGTTCCGGTAGCGGCGCGGGATCTCGATCAGCCCGGGCGTCTCGAACACGAGATACCGCTGTGGGCTAATGCTGGACGCGTCGGCGGCGGAGCCACCGACGCCCGGCAAGGAGACCGCGGCCGCCTCCGGCGGCCGCCCGGCCGGCTTGAAGCGGTACGTCGTGCCGCGCGGGACGACGACGTAGTCCCCGTCCTTGTAGGGGAGGTCGCCGAAGATCGTCTCGAGCGTGCCCGAGCCCTCGTGGACGAAGATGACCTCGTCACCCTCGCCGTTGCGGAAGAAGTAGTCCATCGACCCGGACGGGCGGCAGAGCGAGATCTCGACGTCGTTGTTCCACATGAGCAGGCGGCGACCGGTGATCTCGTCGCCGGCGGGCTCGGTGTCGAACGTCTTGAAGTGCCGGTGCGCGTGCTGGTCGGGCACCCACTCCTCGCGCTCGATCGGCTCGAAGCCGGCGAGCTCCATGACGCGACAGGGCGACTGGAGGTGGTAGAGGATCGACTCGTTGCCGGTGAAACCCTCGAGGCCCATCACCTCTTCGGTGAGGAGCGTCCCGTTCTCGCGGAACTGCACGTGCCGCTTGCGCGGAAGGTCTCCGAGACGCTGGTAGAACGGCATGGTCGAAGGTTACTTCAGTGCTAGTGGACGACTTGCCAGACGCGGTAGCCGCCCTTGAAGC
>DASQCM010000123.1:0-7385 GCA_035634675.1 Gaiellaceae bacterium | reverse complement strand
CCGACCGGGTCGGCTCGCGCTGGCTGCTGGGTGGCGGGATGACGCTGGTAAGCATCTCGCTGCTCCTCTATCAGCGCGTGGGTCTTCACTCGACGTTCTGGACGCTGCTGCCGGCGATGCGCTCGGCGGCCTCGGGATGGCGATGACCATGTCTCCGATGACCGCGGCCGCGATGGGCTCGGTGCCGGTGGACAAGGCCGGCGTGGGCTCCGGCGTGCTGAACAGCTTCCGCCAGCTGGGCGGCTCGCTCGGGATCGCGTTGATGGGAGCGATCCTGGCGTCCTACGCCACGGCTTCTCCGCGCTCGCCCCTCGGAGCGCAGCAGTTTGTCGACGGCCTGCACGCGGCGTTGCTCGTCGCAGCCGTGATCACGTTCGCTGCGGCGATCGTCGCCGTGGTCTTCGTGCGGACGCGGACCGAGGTCGTGCGCGAGCACATCGTGGAGGTGGCCGCATGACCGCGACCGCGCCGCGCATGGCGGCCGCCGACCGCCGGCGGCACCTTATCGAGACCGCGATTCGCCTCTTCACCGAGGGGAGCTACCACGGCACGACGACGGCCGAGATCGCCCGCGCCGCCGGCGTCTCGGAGCCGATCCTGTACCGGCACTTCGCCTCGAAGCGCGACCTCTACCTCGCCGCGCTCGAGGACGTGTGGTCGAGGACGCGCGAGGCCTGGGAGCGGAAGCTGGAGGAGACCCCGGACGCATGCGCAGCGATCGAGGCGATCGGTAAGGGTCACGTCACCGTCCGGTCGCCGAAACTTCAGCTCGCGGAGCTCTGGGTGCAGGCGCTCAGCGAGGCTTCCGAGGACCCTGTGCTCCGCCGCCATCTGCGCCGCCACATGCGCGAGGTGCACGATTTCGTCGCAGACCTGGTCCGGCGTGGTCAAAAAGAGGGAGCAATAGCCCCGGACCGTGACCCGGACGCGGAAGCGTGGATCATGCTCGCAGGAGGAATCCTGGGCATGGTCGGCAGAAGAGTAGGCCTGCTGGACGATAACGAGCTCCAGGCCATCCGCGCCGCCCGCCTTTCCTGGCTACGCGGCTGATGATTGACCTTGTGCCGCGACCGACATGAGCGGGCGCGGCACTCCTCCATGAGCGGAAAGCACAGCGCCAGCCCACGCACGCCGTAAGGCGTGCCTGGGCCAGCGAAGCGGGCGAGTGGTCCAATGAAAAGGCCCCGGCTGCGGCTCCGGGGCCTTCTCCATGAGGCGCGCCACTCTCGGCTGGATCTGAGAGGCGGATCTGCGGCCCACCCGCCTCTTTTCCGTTGCCGGGAGCCCCGGCGCGCCCCCTGCAATCCGTGGCCTGGCGTCCGGCCTGGTTGCAAGGTGCGCTCACTATAGGATGGCCAGCGGCGCTCGTCAAGTAGCTCGGTCAAGTGATTTTGCACTTCGCATGGTTGACCCGATTTTGCGATGGATACGCCCAAAAGGGGGATATCCAAAATGCAGTGGTTGCGCTTCAGTGAAGTATGCGCTTGACTAAGCGCGCCAAGCCGATGCCTACACGCGAGACAACAAGCCGCGCCACTCGCAGAGCCAACGCCGAGGGAGTTCGCCTCGGTGAACGGCTCCGCCAGCTGCGCGTCGCCGCCGGCCTGACGCAGACTGAGCTCGCGGGCGATCGCTGCTCGAAGGAGTATGTCTCCCAGATCGAGCGTGGCAAGACGCGCCCGACCACGGAGACGATCGAGTGGCTCGCCGAGCGCCTCGGTGTGGATGCCGGCTTCCTCGCGAGCGGCGTCGCCACAGACGAGCGCGCGAGGCTCGAGGGAGCCTTGAGCCGGGCGGAGGCGTTGTACGAGGCGCAGGAGGACGAGGAGGCCGCGGAGGCCTTCGATCCGCTGCCCGCGGCCGCGCGCGCGACCGGCATGCCGGAGCTTCAGGTTCGGGCGCTGGTCGGGAGCGGGTTGGCGAAGATGCGCGTCAGCGACCACCGTGGCGCCGTCGTCTTGCTCAACGAGGCGCGTGCGATCTGCGAGGCCGAGTCCTTCTCGGACGTGGAGCGGGCCGACGTGCTCCTCCGGCTCGGTGGCTGCCGCTATCAGCTCAACAGCACCCAGACCGCCCTCGCCCTCTTCAACGAGGCGCTCGGGCTCGCCGAGCGGTCCGGCCTTCCGTGCGACGCGCTCAAGGCGAACATTCTCTCGTGGCGCTCGCGCTGCTGGCAGCGCCAGCGCGACTTCGAGGCTGCGCGCGACGACATCGAGCGCGCGCTGGAGCTGTCCCGTGGTGTCGAGGATCTGCGCACGATCGGGGCTGCGTACTTCCAGGCTTCTCTCATCGCCGACCGCGAAGGCCACTGGGTGCTCGCACGGAACTACGCCGAGCGTGCACGCGAGGCCTACGCCGAGCTCGCCGACCGTGTCCACGTCAGCCAGCTCACGAACAACCTCGGCGGGCTCAACTTCCTGCTCGGCAACACCGACCAGGCGGTTGAGCTGCTCAAGGAGTCGTTCGCGATCGCGCTCGATCTGGGGCGCGAGGCGGACGCAGGCCGGGCCGTCTCGTCGCTCGCTCAGGTCCATCTGCGGACCGGCGAGCTCGAGCAGGCCGAGGCTCAGGCGCGTCATGCGCTCGAGCTGCTCGAAGGCCGAGTCGACTATGTCGACGAGATGGGCAGCGCGCAGCTCGTGCTCGGGCGCTCGCTGCTCGAGCAGGACCGGCTCGACGAGGCCGATACGGCCTTCCTCGCGGCCGAGGCGTGCTTTGGCGAGCTGGGGTCGGGCAGCCATCGCGCTGCGGCCTGGATCGCTCGCGGCGACCTCGCCGCCAAGCGGGGGGATCACGAACGTGCGGCCGAGCTCTACCGGACGGCTGCTGAGGCTCTCCAGGATGTCCGCTTCTAAGGAACGGAAGGAGGTGACGACTTGACCAAGGCGCGGCTTATCCATCTCTTGCTCATCGCGTCGCTCTTCGCGTACTTCCTCGCCTGCACCCGTGGCCACGGTGGCTGGGGGATGAGCGACGGCGGCGGCTTCTAAGGCTTCGCGGCTGCGGCGACCCGCGGGACGTTCCCGGGGTCGCCGGCGGCGGGGCGGCGCCCAGCCCTTACGCGTCGCCGTTGAGGGAGCCCACGCGCTCGATCACGATGCTCGGGATCCGTGCCGCAGGGCTGAGCCGCAGGCACATGCGGACGACCTCTGCGCAGTCCTCTGGACGGATCATCTCCTCTCGAGCGAGCCCGGACCACTGCGCCATCGGCGTGTCGACGAAGCCCGGGCAGAGCGCGATCGTGCGGACGCCGTCGGCATCGAGTTCGGCGTTGAGCGAGCGCGTCAGCGCGATCACTGCCGCTTTCGTCGCACCGTAGGTCGCGAGGCCGGGGGTTGGAACGGTGCCGGCGATCGAGGCAAGGTTGACGATCCAGCCGCGCGACTCGCGCAGCAGCGGGATCGCGGCCTGTGTCACGAGGAAGATCCCGCGCAGATTGACGTCGAGCTGGAGGTCGAGGTGTTTTACCGGCAGGTCCTCGATCCGGCCGCCGATACCGACGCCGGCGGAGTTGACGAGCATGTCGAGCGAGCCGAACCGGTCGCGGTGCTCGGCGACGATCCGCGCGCAGTCCTCCGCTTCGGCCACGTTCGCGGCCGCTGCCGCCGCGCCGAGCTCAGCGGCGGCCGCCTCGACCTTCTCGGGCCGCCGCGAGACGAGCGTCAGCTCGAAGCCCTCGTCGCGAAGCATCCGCGCGATTGCGAGACCGATGCCCGACGAGCCGCCGGTGACGAGTGCAGCCCGGGCCATTGGGCCTACAGTAAACGGCGTGGAAGCGGCGGGACTGACGAGCCTCACTGTCGGCGGCGGCTGCGCGGCGAAGTACTCGGCAGCGCGGCTCGAGGAGCTGCTGAAGGGCTTCGTCCCGGCGGAGGCGGACGACTTGCTCGTCGGCCTAGACCCGGCGGACGACGCGGCTGTCTACCGGCTCGACGACGAGCGGGCGCTCGTCTTCACCATCGACTTCTTCCCGCCGCTCGTCGACGACCCGGCCCTCTTCGGGCGGATTGCCGCGACGAACGCGCTCAACGACGTGTTCGCGATGGGTGGCACGCCGCTGCTCGCGCTCTCGGTCGCGGCGTTCCCGGAGGAGCTCGCGACCGAACTCGTCGCGGCGGTCTTCTCAGGCGCCGATGAACAGGTTCGTGCCGCGGGAGCGATTCTGGCGGGAGGCCACACGATCCGCGACACCGAGCCGAAGTACGGGCTCGCGGTCGTCGGCACCGTCCACCCGGACGGCGTGTGGGTGAAGAGTGGCGCCCGGCCGGGGGACGCGGTCTTCCTCACGAAGCCGCTCGGCACCGGACTTGTGCTCGCCGCGAAGGGAGATCTCGAGGAGGCCGCGCGCTGGATGACGACGCTCAACGACCGAGCCGCCGAGGTGCTGCGGCCGTTCTCGCCGAACGCGGTCACCGATGTCACGGGCTTCGGCCTGCTCGGGCACGCCCACGAGACGGCCGACCGCAGCGGCGTCCGGATCCGCTTCCGCGCCTCCGCGCTGCCGGCGCTCGGGGGAGCGCTCGAGGCGGCGCGGGCCGGCGTTCGCACCGGCGGCGACCCCCGCAACCGCGACTTCGCGGGTGCGCACGTCTCGAGCGACGGGGTCCCCGACGAGCTCCTGGCCCTCGCCTACGACGCGCAGACGGCGGGCGGCTTGCTCGTCACGCTGCCGGCGGAGAAGGCGCTCTCGCTCGAGGCCGAGTTTGGGCGGGCAGGCCTCTTCGTCGCGCGGGTCGGCTCGGTGGAGGAGGGCTCGGGCGTGGTGCTCGAGCCGTAGCGCCGGAACCGCTCTACACTCGGGACGTGGATGCGGGGTCCGCATCGGCCGCAGTGCCGCGGCGACTCGCGGCGGCGACTGTCTCGCCGGTCGTCTTCAGGCGCATCGCGATGGCGGCCGTCGGCGTGCTGATCCTCATCGTCGCCACCGGCGCGACGGTTCGCCTGACCGGCTCCGGGCTCGGCTGCCCGCACTGGCCGACCTGCACGACGAAGCACGCGTTGCCGCGCGGCTACCACTCGGACATCGAGTTCGCGAACCGCGTCGTCTCGGCCGTCACTGTGCTCACGACGCTGGCCCTGGCGCTCGCCGCCTGGCGCACGCGTGGCCTCGGCCGCCGCGGCCGCTGGCTGGCGACGGCCGTCTTCGCCGGGACGCTCGCGCAGGCGCCGCTCGGCGCCATCGTCGTCTACTTCGACCTGAACCCGTACCTCGTGATCACGCACCTGCTCCTCTCGTTCACGCTGGTCGGGCTCGCGGTGCTCACGCTGCTCGAAGCGTCGCGCCTCGTGCGCGGAGGTGCGGCTCCGCTACCGGCAGTAGCGCGGCTCGGCGGAGCCGTCCTCCTCGCCGCGGTCACGGTGCTCGCGGTGAGCGGAACCGCGGCGACCGCCGCCGGTCGCTTCCCGGGGAGCTCGGGAGAAAAGGTCGTGCCCCGGCTCGGCAAGTTCTATCCCGCCGTCTACTGGCACGTGCGCGCGGTCGCCGTATTCGGGATCGTGTTACTCGTGCTCGCGGCCTGGGCATGGACGCGGCGCAGCACATACCCCTGGCTGATCCGGGGCTGCGCGGGGCTGCTCGCGATCCTCGTGGCGCAGATGGTGATCGGCGAGGTCCAGTACCGCACGTACGGCGACGTGCCCTGGTGGGTCGTGCTCCTGCACGTCGCGACGGCGGCCACCCTCGTCGGCTTCACGGTCGGGCTGGCCGCTCGGCTCTGGCGGCCGGTGGCTGCGAGCAACGCCGACTAGACTCGGGGAATGTCGGAGCTGATCGTCTCCTCGCTGCCAGAGCTGCGCAGCCCGGTACTCGTCGCGGCATTTCGCGGCTGGAACGACGGAGGCCAGGGCGCGACGCTCGGAGCCGGCTACCTCGCGCGGCAATGGGACGCCGAGACGTTCGCCGAGATCGAGCCGGAGAACTTCTACGACTTCCAGGCGGTGCGACCGCACGTCTCGCTCGACGAGGGCCTGACCCGGAAGCTCGAGTGGCCCGCGAACACGTTCATGCACGCGCCGATCCCGGGCCTCGACCGCGACGCCGTGATCCTGCTTGGTGTCGAGCCGAACCTCCGCTGGAAGACGTACTCCGGGCTCGTCCTCGAGCTCGTCAAGGAGCTGGAGGTGGAGCTCGTCGTCACCCTCGGGTCGCTCCTGGCCGACGTGCCACACACGCGGCCGGCGCCGGTGAGCGCGGCCGCGAGCGATCCGTCGCTCGTCGAGGAGCTTGGTGTGGAGCCGTCGCGCTACGAGGGACCGACCGGCATCGTCGGGATCCTTCTCGACGCCTGCCGGCGGGAGGGTCTCGCGTCGGTGAGCCTCTGGGCGGCGGTTCCTCACTACGTCTCGCTCGCGCCGAGCCCGCGCGCAGCGCTCGCGCTCTGCCGCCGCTTAGGCGAGCTGGTGGGGACGGAGATCGACCTCGCCGAGCTCGAGCAGGCGGCTGAGGAGTACAACGAGCAGGTGACGGAGGCGGTCGCCTCCGACGCCGAGACGTCTGCCTACGTCGAGGAGCTCGAGCGCCGGGTCGACCTAATCGAGGCGGCCGAGGATCTCCCTTCCGGCGAGAGCCTCGCCGCTGAGCTCACGCGCTTTCTCCGCGAGCGGGACGAGGAAGAGGACGCGGGCGAGAGCGCCGGCGGCCCCGCGGGCTAACGCCAGGTGACGCCGCCGGCGTCGTAATTTTGCGTCAGGCGGATCGGATCGCTGCCGTTGGGATTGACGGTGTAGACGTCGACCGGTGCGGTCGCCGTTGCCCGTGCGGTGACGACCAGTCGAGTCCCGTCGGGCGACCAGGCGAGTGCCACCACGGTGGCGAATGGGAACGTCGACTGACTCGAGTCGACGACAACGGTTCTGCCGTTGTTCCTGAGGTACGCGAGCTGGCCGTTCGGCGACCACGCGGGGCTTCGTGCGCCGCTACTGCCGGCGATGGGAATCGCGTCAGTCCCGTCGGGCTTCGCGGTCCAGATGAAGGTACCCGCCGGCTCGCCAGACGGCGCCAGGCCGACGTAGGCGATCTTGGACGGCCCCCATGCGACCTCGTAGGCACGGAAGCCGAGATCGTGCACGGCACCGCCGCTCGCGGGGACGGTGTACAGCTCGGCCATGCCGGTCCCGCTGCTGCAAAGGTTTCGCCCGAAGAGAATCGTCGCTCCGTCCGGCGACCAGGTCGGGGACGAGTCGTAGTTGCCGGAGCACGTGGACGAGGAATTCGGTGGGCTAGTCAGCATGTGCTCGCCGGTGCGGTCGGCGTTGAGAACGCCGATCCTGGACGATGGTTCGCCGCAGCCAAGTCCGGCGCACGGGTTCCCCACGAATGCGATCTTGCTTCCGTCCGGCGAGAGCGCAGGAGACCAGTACATCGAGTGTGACGTCGTGATGCGGTG
>DASQCM010000122.1:0-9973 GCA_035634675.1 Gaiellaceae bacterium | reverse complement strand
TCCGTCCCCAGGAGCGACCTCATCGGCCCGGTGATCTTCACGTACTGGCCGCCGACCCGGCTCTCGTACCACCCGGGCTCCTGGTAACGGACTGGCTCAGACGCGCTCGATGACGGCGGCGATGGCCTGGCCGAAGCCGATGCACATCGTCGCGAGCCCGTAGCGCGCGTCGCGCCGCTCGAGCTCCGAGACGAGCGTCGCCGTGATGCGGGCGCCGGTGGCGCCGAGGGGATGGCCGAGCGAGATGCCGCCGCCGTTGGGGTTCACGTCGCCGGCCTCGTAGCGCTCCTGCAGGCCGGTGTCCGCCAGGAACTGGGAGACGACGGAAGCGAATGCCTCGTTGACCTCGATCACGTCGATCTCGTCCCACGTCAACCCCGCCTTCGCGAGCGCCTTCGCCGACGCTTCGGGATTCCCGTGCAGCATCAAATGCGGGTCGACGCCCACCACCCCGAAGGACACGAACCGCGCCCGGGGCTCCAGCCCGAGCTCCGAGACCTTCGCCTCCGACGCGACCAGCACCGCCGCCGAACCGTCGACGATCTGGGACGAGTTCCCGGCCGTCACGACCCCGTCGGGGATGAACGCCGGCTGGAGCTCCGCCATCTTCTCTAGCGTCGTCCCGCGCCGCACCGCCTCGTCGACCGCGAAGCGCGTGCGCACGAGCGTCGTCCCCGAGTCGGCCGCCGGCACGTCGAGCTCGATCGGGACGATCTCCTTCTCGAAGCGGCCCTCGTCGATCGCGCGCGCAGCGCGCTGGTGCGACTCGTAGCTGATCCGGTCCAGCTCCTCGCGCGTGAGATTCCACTGCTTGGCGATCTCCTCGGCGGAGATCCCCTGCATCACGATGTCGTAGTGCTCGTAGACGAGCGGAGACATCGAGCCGTTGTTCGACCCCATCGGGACGCGCGACATCATCTCGACGCCGCCCGAGACCACGAGGTCGAGCTGACCCGACCAGACTGCCGCGGCAGCGTTGAAGTTCGTCTGCATCGAGGAGCCGCACTGCCGGTCGACGGTCGTGCCGGCGACGGAGACGGGCCACCCCGCGGTGAGCGCGACGTTACGGCCGATGTTCCACGCCTGCTCGTCGACCTGGGTCACACAGCCCCACTGGACGTCCTCGATCTGAGCCGGATCGACCCCGTTCCGCTCCACGAGCCCGTTTACGACCTGCGCCGCGAGCTCATCGCCGCGGATGTGCGAGAGCGTCCCGTTCTTCTTCCCGATCGGACTGCGGACTGCGTCGACGATCATTGCGCCGGACTGCAACATGCAAGAGACTGTACCGCGGTCGTGCTGCGCAAAAACGCCAAGATCGAGTTGCTCAAGCGGGTGCCGTTATTCGAGCGCTGCTCGAAGTCCGAGCTTCAGCAGATCGCCCTCCTCGCCGACGAGGTCAACCTCCCCGCCGGAAGAAACCTCACGACAGAAGGAGCACCGGGCCGCGAGTTCGTCGTGCTCGTCGAAGGGCGTGCCGAAGTCCGGCGCAAGGGCCGCAAGGTTCGGGAGCTGTCCGACGGCGACTTCATGGGCGAGATCGCCCTGATCGCCGAGGTCCCGCGGACGGCGACCATCACGACCCTGACGCCTGTCGACATCTTGCTCATGACGGCCCGCGACTTCCGGAGGCTGCTGAAGGAAGTGCCTTCGTTGCAGCCGAAGGTGATGTACGCGCTAGCGACGCGCCTCCCGCCAGAGTTTCAGTAGGCGCTACCCGACGCGGCGGGGAACGTGCGGAACACGACTTCGCTGGTGAGGTGCCTGGCGATATCGTCACGCTTGAGCACGGGAGGAGCAGATGGCCACCGCAACTGACGAAATCGAGGTTCGCTCGCCTTACTCCGGCGAGGTTGTCGGCCGCGCCCCGAAGAGCGGAGCGGCGGACGCACGGCAGGCGGTCGACGCAGCTTCGCGCGCGCTGGAGTCACCGCTTCCCGCGCACGAGCGGGCGGCGATCCTCGACCGCGTCGCGAGCCTGCTGCGAGAGCGGCGCGAGGACATGGCCCGCACGATCTGCGCCGA
Organism: Gaiellaceae bacterium; assembly: GCA_035634675.1. Taxonomy (GTDB): domain Bacteria; phylum Actinomycetota; class Thermoleophilia; order Gaiellales; family Gaiellaceae; genus Palsa-739. Next base: position 7,948 of record DASQCM010000122.1, on the reverse strand, counting down.
GGCCGGGAAGCCGATCAAGACCGCCCGCGTCGAGGCGTCGCGTGCCGTCTCCACGTACACGTTCGCCGCCGTAGAGGCGCGCAAGCTCGCCGGCGACGTCGTGCCGATGGACGCATCCGAGGCAGGCGAGGGCAAGATCGCCTTCACGCTCCGGCGGCCGGTCGGCGTGATCGGCGCCATCTCACCGTTCAACTTCCCCTGCAACCTCGTCGCGCACAAGCTCGCGCCCGCGCTCGCAGCGGGCTGCCCGGTCGTCCTCAAGCCGGCGAGCCAGACCCCGCTCTCGGCGCTCCTCCTCGCCGAGCTCGAGCAGGAGGCGGGGCTGCCGGACGGCTGGCTCAACGTCCTCGTCGGCCCGTCGGCCGAGATCGGCGACGTGCTCGTCGAGGACGAGCGCGTCCGGATGATCACGTTCACCGGCTCGAGCGGCGTCGGCTGGGGCATCGCGGAGCGGGCGGCCAAGAAGCGCGTCCGCCTCGAGCTCGGCAACTCCACGCCTGTGATCGTCGCCGCCGATGCCGACCTCGACCTCGCCGCGACGAAGCTCGCCGCCAACGCCTTCTCCTTCGCCGGCCAGAGCTGCATCTCCGTGCAGCGGATCTACGTCGAGCGCTCCGCCCTCGACAGCTTCCTCGAGCAGTTTCTCCCGAAGGTCGAGGCCCTCGTGGTCGGCGATCCCGCGGAGGAGGCGACGGACGTCGGGCCGGTGATCGACGAGGGCGCGCGCACCCGGATCGCCGAGTGGGTCGACGAGGCGCAGTCGGCCGGCGCGAAGCTCCTCGCGGGCTCGACGGACACCGACCCGTTGCGGCCGGTCGTCCTCGCGGAGGCCCCCGAGACGGCGCGCGTCGTCTGCGACGAGGTGTTCGGCCCGGTCTGCGTCGTCAATGCGGTCGACTCCCTCGCCGACGCCTACGACCGCGCGAACGGCACCGACTACGGGCTCCAGGCCGGGGTCTTCACCGGCTCGATCGCGACCGCGCTCGCCGCGGCCGAGGCCCTCGACTTCGGCGGCGTCACGGTCAACGAGGCGCCGACGTTCCGAGCCGACCAGATGCCGTACGGCGGGGTCAAGGGATCGGGCAACACGAAGGAAGGGCCCGCCTACACGATCCGCGAGATGACCGATGAACGGCTTGTCGTCCTGCAAGCCTGAGGTTTCTCCTGACCTCCAGACGGGGATGCTCAGCTCGTGATCGGCGTGCAAATCGCCTTCATTGTCGCCAGGCTCGTGTTTGCCAGCACGGCAACAAATACGGCGACTTTGTGACAACGTTGTATACGATGTAGGATCGACCGGCGGGCGATGGGGACGGCCGCCGGGAACCGGCTTCGGAAAAGGCCTTGCGGGGTCTGCGACGAGGAGATGTAACGCAAGTGATCGAAGAGAGAACCGCCCAGTTGCAGCAGTGCATGTATCAATACTCACGGGCCATCTATCGGTCCGTGAAGGACATGATCGACCCCTATTCGGATCGCGAGACACAGCTCGAATCGCGCCGCGCCGTGCTCGAGGCGTGCGAGCAGACGATGGAGCGCCTCGCCAGCGACCCGCTCTATTTCGCGAAGCCGGATCGGGCCTTGTTCCAGGACATCCGCCGCCACTTCCCCATCACTGCACAGGCGCAGGTTGCCTGGGCGGTGCAGGAGGGCGTGAAGGCCGCGGTCGACTTCATCCAGGAGCAGATCGAGTCGGGCCTGCTCGACGGCGGCGTGGCCCGCTGCCGGGCGACGACCCGCAAGGGCAAGCCCTGCCAGCGGACGCCGCTGCCGGAACGCGACTACTGCCCGTCGCACCAACACCTGGAAACACGCGCCGCCGCTTAGGCGCCACGCGCTTATCCACAGTGCGATCCACAGGCAGCCCGCTATAGGGTGCTTCGAGGGTGTCGCACGATACTGACAAGCTGATCCGCCAGCTCTCGCTCGTCGCGTTTCTGATGGCGGAGCGCCGGGCGATCACCGCTCGCGACGTCAAGTCGAACGTCGAGGGCTACTCGGAGATGTCCGACGAGGCGTTCGCGCGGCGCTTCTACTCCGACCGCGCAGAGCTGCTCTCGCTCGGCGTGCCGCTCCAGTCGCAGCGCGACGAGTTCACCGGGGAGGAGCTCTACACGCTCCGCTCGGAGCAGTACTTCCTCCCTCAGCTCGAGCTCGAGGACGAGGAGCTCGCCGCTCTCCAGACCGCCTTCTATCTGCTCGAGGGGCAGTTCGCGTACGCCGAGCCGCTGCGGCTCGCCCTGCAGAATCTCGCGCTCGGACGGCCCGGCTTCAGCGAGGCGCCGACCGAGACGGCGAGCCGCGTCGAGGTGCTCGACCCGGACTACTCGCCCGAGACGCCGGGCCGGCTGGCGAAGCTCGAGAACGCGATCTCGAAGCAGCGGACGGTGCGCTTCGAGTACTGGTCGATCTCGCGCGACGAGATGAGCGAGCGCACGCTGAACCCCTACGCGCTGCTCAACGACAACGGGCTCTGGTACGTCATCGGTCACGATCTCGACCGGGAGGAGATCCGCACCTTCCGCGTCTCTCGCATCCGCGGCGACATCAAGTTCGCGACGCGGCGAGAGCGGGACTTCCGCGCGCCGACCGACTTCGACGTCGAGCTGTACCGCGGCCGGCCGCCGTGGCAGATCGGCGACGCCGTCGGCACCGCGCGGATCGAGGTTCGCGGGGACACGGCCTGGTGGGTGCGCCGGGCGTACGGCTCCACGGGGAAGCTCCAGGACGACGTCTTCGTCACGGAATACTCGTCCATCCCCCAGCTCGCCTCTTGGGTGCTGCGCCAGAACGGTCGCGCGGTGCCGCTCGAACCGCATGAGCTGAAACAGGAGGTCGGAGCCGCCCTGCGCCGCGTGCGGGAGCAGCACGAGGGCGAGCCGCCGAACCCGGCCCGCGAGGCGCCGGTGCCGAACGGCGACGGAAACGTCGAGCGGCCCGCCGGGCCCGTCGCGCCCGAGCGCTTCGCAGTCCTGCAGGCGCTGCTCGCCTACCTCCTCGCGGCCTGCGGCGAGGAGCGCGAGGCGCGGATCCCGGCTTCGGAGCTGCTCGAGCGGTTCCCGTCGATCCCGGCCGACGAGCTCGAGGAGCACCTCTCGCTGCTCAACCTCGTCAACTTCGGCGGCGGCTGCTACACGATCTATGCCGAGCTCCAGAACGACTCCGTCCACGTCGACAAGGAGCTATGGGGCGACACGTTCCGCGCAGCGCCGCGCCTGACGCCGCTCGAAGCGCGCGCCATCCGGCTCGCGCTCGAATACGTGGGCCCGATGATCGCGGCCGACGCGCACACTCCCCTCTCCCGCGTCCGCAAGAAGCTCGAGGAGACGTTCGGGCAGTTCGAGATGGCGCGCACACCGGAGCCGCACGTCGCGACCGAGGAGGTCGACCTCGTCTCCAGGCTCGCGCGCGGCATGCGCGAGCGGAAGCTCGTCGAGATCGAGTATCAGAAGGAGGCAGACTCGGAGCCCTCGACCCGGCTTGTCGAGCCGTACTCGCTCGAGCGAGAGCTGCCGAACTGGTACGTCCACACGTGGGACCGCACGAGCGACGGCGCGCGCTCGTTCCGGCTCGACCGGATGCGGAGCGCCAAGGTGACACGGGAAAAGTTCGAGCCGCGCGAGGGATTCGAGCCCACGCGGCTCCGTGACGCGCGCACCGCGAAGCTCTTCTACGACGAGGAGATCGCGCGCTGGGCCGTCGAGCGTGGCGGGCGGATGCTCGCCGACGGGAGTGCCATCCGCGAGCTGCCGTTCAGCAGCGACGATTGGCTCGAGAGCGAGGTGCTCTCGCTGCGGGGCGAGGCGGTCCTGCTCGAGCCGGCGGAGCTGCGGCGCACGGTCGCCGCGCGCGCCAAGGCCCTCGCGAAGGAGCTCGGCGTGGAACGCCTCCGCGCCCCCGCCTAGGGCCATGGCACTCGACATCCGGTACGCGCGGAACGGGGGCGTTGCGATCGCGTACCAGGTGCTTGGCGAGGGCGACGTCGATCTCGTCTACGTCCCGGACTACATGTCGAACCTCGTCTTCGGCTGGGAGTCGCCGCACTGGCGTCCGTTCTACGAGCGGCTCGCGCAGTCGTTCCGCCTGATCCTCTTCGACAAGCGCGGCACCGGACTCTCGGACCACGGGCCGCACTTCGCCGCCCTCGAGACGCGGATGGAGGACCTGCGCGCAGTCCTCGACGCGGTCGGCTCGTCGAGCACCGTCGTCCTTGGCGCGCAGGAGGGAGCCGGCATGGCGGCCATGTACGCGGCGATCTATCCGGAGCGGACGCGTGCGCTCGTCCTGTTCCACCCGGCTCCCGACTTCGACCCGGAGGAGGAAGCCCAGGCAGGATTGGCCGACCTACGCGAGCGCTGGGGCACCCGCGAGTACTCCGACGAGCTGCTGCAAGGGGGCTGCCGGAGCTTGTACGAGCGCGGCGAGGAGGATCGGGAGCTGTTCGCCAACGAGTTGCGGACCGGAGCCAGCCCCGCGGTCGCATACGCGCTCAACCGCGCCTTCCTCGAGACGGATCTAAGCGCCGTGCTTCCGGCGGTGCGGGCGCCGACGCTCGTCCTCTACCGTCGCGGCGGGGTCTTCGGGGAGGAGGAGAAGTCCATCGAGTTCGCCGGCCGCATTCCCGGCGCGCGCGCGATGCGCGTCTCGGGAACCGACTACTTCGGGATCTTCCTTTCTCCGGACATCGCCGACGAGATCGAGCGCTTCATCGCGGGCGAGCCCGCTGCGGAGGTGCCGGAGAGCGTTCTCACGACCGTGCTGTTCACCGATCTCGTCGGCTCCACCGAGCGCGCGAGCGCCCTCGGCGACCGTGGCTGGCGCGACCTCCTCTCCCAGCATCACGCGCTGACCCGGCGTGAGCTGGCGCGTTTCCGCGGCGAGGAGCGCGACACGGCCGGCGACGGGTTCTTCGCCACCTTCGACGGCCCGGCACGGGCGATCCGCGCCGCGCAGGCGATCGTCGGCGGCGTCGGCGGTCTCGGCCTCGACCTGCGCGCAGGGATCCACGTCGGCGAGTGCGAGCTCCACGACGGCAAGCCGGCAGGCGTCGCGGTCAACATCGGCGCACGCACCGCAGCGGAAGCCGGCGCCGGAGAGATTCTCGTCACGAGCACGGTGCGAGATCTCGTAGCCGGCTCGGGGCTCTCGTTCGAGGAGCGCGGCGAGCGTGAGCTGAAGGGCGTCCCCGGAACGTGGCGGCTCTACGCCGTCAGCCGGGAGGCGGCGAGCTAGGTCCCGGCCGGCAGGACGACCGTGAAGGTCGTGCCCGGGTCGATGCCGGAGCTCACGTCGAGCGAACCTCCGTGCGCCTCGGCAATCGACCGGGCGATGAACAGGCCGAGCCCCGTTCCCGGCTTCGACGCGCCGGGCACGTCCACCCGGCCAAACTTCTCGAAGATGCGCCTCTGCTGATCGCGCGGGATGCCCGGGCCGTCGTCCCGCACCGCGATCCGCACCGCGGCGTTCACCGCTGCCGCAGACACGCGAACCTCACCGCCCTCGGGCGAGTACTTGACCGCGTTGTCGATGAGGTTGCCGAGCACCTGCCGCAGCCGTGCGCGGTCGCCTCGAATCGCCGGCAGCCGCCCATGTACGGAGGCGACGACCCGCACGTCCTGCTGCGCGAGCACCGCCGACTCCACCGCCTCGTCGACGAGACGGCCGAGATCGACCTCGTCGAAGCGGTAGCTGAACGTCCCGGCCTCTATCCGTGAGGTGTCGAGGACGTCCGCGACGAGCGCCGCGAGCCGCGAGGTCTCATCCCCGATCAGCGCAAGGAACGACTCGCGCTGCGCTGCCGTGAGCATGCGCCAGCGGTCCTGCAACGTGCGCGCCGCGCCGATCACCGCCGCCATCGGGCTGCGCAGCTCGTGCGACACGAGGGAGACGAAGTCGGCGCGGAGCTGCGACAGCCGCGCGAGCTCCTCGACGCGCCGCCGCTCGGCCTCGTAGGCACGGATGTTCTGCACGGCGGTCGCGACGAGTCGGCCCAGCAGCGACACGAGCTCCACCTCGTCCTCGCTAAATGCGTCGATGCGATCGCGCGAGAGGCTCAGCATCCCGATGGTGCGCGCGCCGAGCAGAAGCGGCGCGACGAGCTCACTGCGCAGGCCGAGGCCGAGGAGCCGCTCGTCGGCCGGGAACTCCCGGTCTTCGAGGTCGCGCCGGACGATGACCTGACCGTTGAGCACTCGCTCCAGAACCGAGCCCCGGATCGGATCGCTGTTGCCCGGCGGGAAGACTTCGCCCTCGCCGCGCCCTGCAGTCGCCATCGTCGTCGCCGTATCGCCCTCGACCAGGACGATCGCCGTTCGCTCGAAGGGGACGAGCCCGCGCAGCTCGCGGATGAACGCGCCGAACGCTTCGTCGAGCTCGAGCGAGGAGCCGAGCGCCCGCGCGCACCGGTTCGCTGCCTCGAGCACGTCGACCCGGTGGCCGAGCGCGTCGCGGAGCCGTTCCGCCTCGGCGGCACGCGCCTCGGCCTTGCTCCGTTCCGCGTTGAGCGTGTCCCGGAGCCGGCCGATCACGATGCCGGCGAGCATCCCGACGAGGATCCGGACGAACGCCGAGCGCCACTGGACGCCAGGCCCCAGCGCGTCGATCACGATCGTCGAGCCGGTCATGACCGCTCCGGCGACGACACCGCCGACCAACCCAAGGCGGAGGGCCGCCTCCGCGATCGGGATCAGGTAGAGCGCCCGATACGGCTCGCCCGCCTCGAACGAGAAGACCGCGATGAACCCGATGGCCGCGATGCCGTCGCAGACGATCATGATCACGCGGGCCTGAGCGCGGGCCTTCCGGTCGAGCTCGACGGCCGAGAGGATGGCCGAGACGATCGTCACGGTCACGAAGAAGCCGACGACTGCCCACGCCCACGGCTCGTAGCCGGAAGGGAAGCTCGAGTTGGCGACCGCAACGACCGCAACGACGACGAGCGCCGCCCGCAGAAGAACGAGCCAACGGCCAGGGCGGCTAAAGATCTCGCTCATCCATCCTCGCCAGCGCCCAGGCCGCGACCTCGCGCGTCGTTTCGTCCGGGTCGTCGAGATAGGCGGACACGGCGTCCCTTTCGCCGTCGCCACCCGCGTTGCCTGCCGCTACGAGGGCGTTGAGCCGGAGCCGGCGGCCGTCGTTGCGCGGCACGTAGAGTCGCTCGAAGCGGCGCCTCAGCGCGTCCGGATCGCTGCGCAGCCAGTCGGCGAGGGAGACGTGCGGGGTCGCGTCCGGTGGCAGCGAGTCGTTCGCCCGCCGCTTCTCGACGCCGCGGTTCCAGGGGCAGACGTCCTGGCAGATGTCGCAACCGTAGACCTGGGCGCCAAGGTGCTCTCGATACTCCACCGGCGGAGGCGCAGTCGCCTGCGTCCAGTAGGAGAGGCAGCGCGTGGAGTCGAGCGTTCCCGGCTCGTCGAGCGCCCCGGTCGGGCACGCGTCGATGCAGAGCCGGCAGTCGCCGCAGTCGAGGCCGAGCGGCGGGGTGGGTTCGAGCTCGACGTCGGTCACGACCGTCCCGAGCGCGACCCACGAGCCGTGGCGGCGTGTGATGAGGAGCGTGTTCTTCCCGTAGAACCCGACGCCACTCCGTGCCGCGGCCTCGCGGTCGACGTGCTGGTTCGCGTCGACGAGCACGCGGTAGGAGCCTCCGAGCCTGCGGCCGAGCGCGTCGAGCTTCTCCCGCAGGGTTTCATAGGCGTCGAACCACGTGTACCGCGGCAGCCTGCCGTAGCCGGGCGGCCGCTCTGGCTCTGGGAACCAGTAGCAGAGCGCGGCCGAGACGACGGTGCGCGCACCCGGCAGCAGCTTCTCCGGATGGCACGACTCCTCGGGCCGCGCCATAGTGAAGCGCATGTCCGCGAAGAGCCCGCGCGCTCGGCGCTCGCGGATGTGGCGCTCGGTCTCGCCGTATGGCTCGGCCTGCGTGGCGCCGATCGCGTCGAGCCCCAGTTCG